>NZ_AKJR01000022.1:0-7366 GCF_000282235.1 Pseudomonas sp. GM24
GGAGAGGGGGCCGATTTGTGGTGTTTTCCACATTTGCGTTCGACTCGGTGGATCAGGTCGGCGTATAGCGAAAGAACACCTCGGTCAGTCCCCTCTCCCCCTGGGAGAGGGTTAGGGTGAGGGCTGAACCTGCAGAATCACTGTTCCAGCTTCTGCGGAGTCTCCTCACCCATGCAACGCACGGCTTTCTTCTGGGCGTTAATCAGCACACCGGTCAAACCTTTCTGCTCTGTATCGAACAACACCAACACGCCATCAATGCACTGCGCCACTTGCGCCGCCGGGTCGAGCGAGACCTTGTAGTCTTCGCCCGGCACGGTCTTGAGCATGGTGAATTCATTGAGCAGCAACGCATCCTCGGGTTTGGCGAAGTGCAGGTAGCCGTAGTACCACAGCGCCCCGACGGTGCCGAGGATGCTGCAGATACCGGTGATGATCAGCGGGATGGCGTTGCGTTCTTCAGTCATTGCGGACTCTCATCTTCAGAATTCGGGGGTGTCGGGTAATTGGGGATTTCGCCGAGACGGCGCAGGCCGTTGAAATGCTCGGGATCGTCGAGGTAGCGCAGCATGACCTGACGCCACACCGGGTCGCCGAAGGTCTGCACATGACCGCCACGGGTCATTTGCAGCACACGCGGTGGCGGCGCAGCTTGATACAGACGGATGCCGTTGGAAAGCGGGACCAGCGGATCGTCGATGCTGTGGAAGATCAGCTTCGGCACGCCGTTGAGTTGCGGCATCGAGTTGATCGCGCTGTCGCCATCCGGCACCAGCCACGACAGTGGTACCTGAAATGGCCAGGTCAGCCACGAAGTGCTGAGAGCATATTGGCCGACACTGCGATAGCTCGCGGGCACGCCGTCGAGCACCAAAGCCTTAAGTTGTTTCTGCCGTTCGGGATGCTGCACCAGCCAATGCACGGCCATCGAACCGCCGAGGCTCTGACCGAGCAGAATCAGCGGCTTGCCTTTGACCTCGGGCGCCTTGTCGAGCCAGGCGAACGCGGCGTCGATGTCCTGATAGATCGCCGGCAAACTCGGCTCGCCCTCGGACAGGCCATAACCGCGATAGTCGACCAACAGCACTTGATAGCCGTTTTTCGGCAGCCACCAGCTGCCACCGAGGTGCATCGGCAGGTTACCGCCGTTGCCGTGCAGGTGCAGAACGGTGCCTTTGACTTCGACACCGGGTTTCGCCGGTAGCCACCAGGCGTTGAGCTTCAAGCCATCAGCGGTAACCAAAGTTACCGTCCGGTATTCGAGCTTGGCTTTTTCCGGGGTAAAGATCTGGCCCGGCTCGGGGTAGAACAACAGCGAACTGCAACCGCCGAGGGTCAGGAGCAGGCAGAAGATGCCGAGGATTCTCATCCGGTGAAACCTCGCAAAAGAAATTGGCAAACAAACGATTCAGAGAAAAACAAATAACCCTGTGGGAGCTGGCTTGCCAGCGATGGCGGTGGGTCAGCCAACATCAATATTGACTGAGAGAACGCAATCGCTGGCAAGCCAGCTCCCACAGGGGATATTGGTTGTTCAAAGGATATTGGAGTAATCCGCTTCGATCCGGTCCAGGCTCAAGTGATTGAGGAAGTTGGAGAAACACATCCACGCCGACAACGCATTCAAATCGCGGAACTGATCCGGCAGGTATTTCGGCGGCACCACCAATCCTTCATCCACCAGCTGGCGCAAGGTCCGCATGTCTTCCAGTGTGGTCTTGCCGCAGAACAACAACGGAATCTGCTCAAGCTTGCCTTTACGCACGGCCAACTGAATGTAGTTGTAAACCATGATAAAGCCCTTGAGGTAGGACAAGTCTTTGGTGAATGGCAGCCCGGTCGGCGTCGAGCCACGGAAAACCCGACTGGCGTTGCCGTAACTTTCCGCCATCTCAAAGCCCTGCTCGCGGAAGAACTCGAAGATCTGCAGGAAGTCGGCGCCCTCCTCGACCATGTGAATGGCGCGGGTGCGGTTGGTCAGCTTGCGCAGGCGACTCGGGTAGGAGGCGAACGTGATGATTTCCATCAGGATCGCCAGGCCTTCCTGGGTCACCGTCGACGACGGTGGGCCTTTGGACAGGAAGGTGCAGATCGGCTGGTTCAGCCCGTTGAGCGTGGTGCCGACGTGCACCAGGCCTTCGTGGACTTCCAGCGCGCGTACGTCGCGATCGTTGAACATCGCGTCGGTGCGGATCTTGATGTAGTCGGCGCCGGCCGCCGCGTCGGCAACGATGCCGTCGGACTCGAACACGCGGATGGTTTCCTCGGCCTCGCCGAACACTTTGTTCAGACGGGTCTGCAGCAAGTGCACCGCGTCTTTGGCGGTGAGAACTTTCGGCTCGTCCTTGAGGTCGCCACGGCCATCAATGTTGTTCAGGTAGTCGGACATCATCAGGCCGAGGTCGGCCAGCGTTGGGTCACCGGCGTGGAATGCATCGGAGGCGGCGCCGTACAGTTCCTGCGAAATCAGGCCGAAATCCTCGGTGCCACGCGCTTCAAGCATGCGCACCACCATGCGGTATTCCTTGCACATACGGCGCATGATCTGCCCGACCGGGTTGAACTGGCCGAGCTGGCGAGTGATGTCGCGCTCGATGTTCTGGAACTCCAGCTTGACCTTGCTCGAATCGAAACTCAGCGGCCGATTGAGGTAGTAGTCGCGATCGACGGCGGGCATTTCCTTGCCTTTGGCCTTGAGGAAACCCTTGCGGATGTTCTCGTCCCACTTGACCGCGTCGAGCACACGGATCGGCGTCTGCGCCAGCACAATGCGGTCGGACAACATGCGTATCGTCTGCTGGTAATCGTCCACCCGAAACTCCTGTAGAAAACTGAATTATTTGGCGCGGGCCTGACGCTGGTAGCGCACGGCTTCCACGAAAACATCGGAATTGGCCGGATCATCGAGGTATGCAAAAACCTTGTCGAGGTTGCTGTCGACCTGTACGCCGTCGCCATCGTCAGTCTGGAAAACCTGACCGTCGAGGGCTTTCTGGTTGATCGCTTGATTGATCTGGTCGAGATCGAGGTTGTAGACCACCAGTTCGTGTTTGTCGGTGAGCTCGAAGCCGGCGATGGTGAAGTGGCCGCCGAAGCGCGCCGGCACTTTCGCCGACAGATACCAGCGGCTGCCGTGGCGCGACACGGTGAAGGGATAGGCTTCACGCTCGTGGGGTTTGGCCTTGAAGTACGTGACGGCCTGATAGCGATCGTTGCCCAGGCGCGTCAGCTCAAGGTTCATCGGCTCGCCCCAGGCATTGGTGCTCGACCATTTGCCGAGCAGGCCTTTGGGCGCCGGTTCGCTGGCGGTCAGCGGTTCCTTGAACGTCACCAGACAGCCACTGAGCAGCAGGAACGACAAGGCGATCAGCACGCCACGCCAGGCTTTCATTCAATACTCCCTATGAATCTGAAACACCTTTCCCCTGTAGGAGCTGCCGAAGGCTGCGATCTTTTGATCTTGGTCTCTAAAAGCAAGATCAAAAGATCGCAGCCTTCGGCAGCTCCTACATTGGGATCGGCGTCAGGCGGCAACGATTGCGTTACACCGACGCGAGCACCAGGTGCATATACCGCGTCAGAATGCCGAGCATGTCCTCTTCGGCCAAAGGCTCGGCGTCGTTGAGCAGGCCCTGATATTCCATCCGTCCGATAATCGCCGTCAACACCTTGGCATCTTGCTGCGGTTCACGCGAGCCCAACACCTGGAACAACTGGCAGGTACCCTGCAACAGAATCTGCTGATGTGAACGCACCAGAATCGCCAGGCGCGGGTTAAGCAACGCCTCCTGACGGAATGCCTGTTCGGCCATCAAATGCTCACGCCGGTTAATCAACTGCCGGTGCACATAGTCGGCCATCAGCCGCGCAATATCGTCCGCCAGTTGCGAGCGCGACTCCGGGCTGCCGTCGCCACTGACGACCATGTCACGCAACAGACCTTCATTGTTGACCCACAACTTGGCCATGTACGCCGCGCTGCGTTCAACGTATTGGGCGAAGGTATCGGTGAGCAGGTCATCGATGTCCTTGAAGTAATACGTGGTCGCCGACAGTGGCACACCTGCCTCGGCGGCCACTGCACGATGGCGCACGGCGCGCACGCCGTCGCGCACGACAATGCGCATCGCGGCGTCGAGAATGTCCTGGCGACGCTGCTCACTGCCCTGTCGGCTGGCCTTGCGACCCTGGTACTGAACACTTTCAGCGACCGCAGTGGCGATACCCGCTGCACCCTCTTGAGCTATTGCACCCATCACGACAGAACTTCCTCTGCTATTGCAAAATTAACCAATTGATACATTTGTACCAGACAGGCAATAAAAAGCCGCCTGTTTTAGGCGGCTTTTTAACTGAAACGTTTACGCTTGCGGTCGCATGTGCGGGAACAGGATCACATCGCGGATCGACGGCGAGTTGGTCAGCAACATCACCAGACGATCGATGCCGATGCCTTCACCGGCCGTTGGCGGCATGCCGTACTCCAGCGCGCGAACGAAGTCGGCGTCGTAGTGCATGGCTTCGTCGTCGCCGGCGTCCTTGTCGGCCACCTGCGCCATGAAGCGCTCGGCCTGGTCTTCCGCGTCGTTCAACTCGGAGTAGGCGTTGGCGATTTCACGGCCACCGATGAACAGCTCGAAACGGTCGGTGACGTTCGGGTTGTCATCGTTGCGACGAGCCAGCGGCGAGACTTCGAACGGGTACTGAGTGATGAAGTGCGGCTGTTCCAGTTTGTGCTCGACCAGCTCTTCGAAAATCATCACCTGCAGCTTGCCCAGACCTTCGAAGCCCAGCACCTTGGCGCCGGCCTTCTTGGCGATGGCGCGGGCCTTGTCGATGTCGTTCAGATCATCGGCAGTCAGCTCAGGGTTGTACTTGAGAATCGAGTCGAACACCGACAGACGCACGAACGGCTCGCCGAAGTGGAACACCTTGTCGCCGTACGGCACGTCGGTGCTGCCCAGCACCAGCTGCGCCAGCTCACGGAACAGTTCTTCGGTCAGGTCCATGTTGTCTTCGTAGTCGGCGTAAGCCTGGTAGAACTCCAACATGGTGAATTCAGGGTTGTGCCGAGTCGAGACGCCTTCGTTACGGAAGTTGCGATTGATCTCGAAAACCTTTTCAAAACCACCGACCACCAGACGCTTCAGATACAGCTCAGGGGCGATACGCAGGAACATTTCCATGTCCAGCGCGTTGTGGTGGGTTTCGAACGGCTTGGCCGCAGCGCCGCCCGGAATGGTCTGCAGCATCGGCGTTTCGACTTCGAGGAAGTCGCGCTTCATCAGGAAGCTGCGGATGTGCGCGATCACTTGCGAACGGACGCGGAAGGTCTGACGCACGTCTTCGTTGACGATCAGGTCAACGTAACGCTGACGGTAGCGCTGTTCGGTATCGGTCAGGCCGTGGTGCTTGTCCGGCAGCGGACGCAGCGATTTGGTCAGCAGACGCACGCTGGTCATTTCAACATACAGGTCGCCCTTGCCGGAACGCGCCAAGGTACCTTCGGCAGCAATGATGTCGCCCATGTCCCAGGTTTTCACCGCGGCCAGGGTGTCTTCCGACAGGGTTTTACGGTTGACGTAGACCTGGATGCGACCGGTCATGTCCTGGATCACCATGAACGAGCCACGGTTGAGCATGATGCGACCGGCAACCTTGACCGGGATTGCAGCCTCTGCCAGCTCTTCCTTGGTCTTGTCCGCGTATTTCTTCTGCAGATCTTCGCAGTAGTTTTCGCGGCGGAAGTCGTTCGGGAAGGCATTGCCCTTGGCGCGCTCGGCAGCCAGCTTTTCCTTGCGCAGGGCGATCAGGGAGTTTTCTTCCTGTTGCAGGGCTTGCGGGTCGAGTTGTTGGTCGCTCATGTCTTTAGATATTCCATCAGGTTCGTTGCCCCCGGGCCTGGCGGCCCGGAGATCGCCAGCTGGGCTGGCTCCTACAGGGATCGGCTTGAATCAGCCGATGCTGTATTGCGTCTTTTACAGGCCCGATTTCAGGCTGGCATACAGGTATTCGTCGATGTCGCCGTCGAGTACCTTGTCGCAGTCGCTGCGTTCGATGTTGGTGCGCAGATCCTTGATCCGCGACGCATCGAGCACGTACGAGCGAATCTGGTGACCCCAGCCGATGTCGGACTTGGTGTCTTCCAGCGCTTGCGATGCGGCGTTGCGTTTCTGCATTTCCTGCTCGTACAACTTGGCCCGCAGCATTTTCATGGCGGTGTCCTTGTTGGCGTGCTGGGAACGTTCGTTCTGGCAGCTGACCACGGTGTTGGTCGGTACGTGAGTGATACGTACGGCCGAGTCGGTGGTGTTTACGTGCTGACCACCGGCACCCGAAGAACGATAGGTGTCGATTCGCAGGTCTGCCGGGTTGATTTCGATTTCGACCTTGTCGTCGATCTCTGGCGAGACGAACACCGCGGAGAACGAGGTGTGGCGACGGTTGCCGGAGTCGAACGGGCTCTTGCGCACCAGACGGTGCACGCCGATCTCGGTGCGCAGCCAGCCAAAGGCGTATTCGCCCTTGATGTGCACGGTCGCACCTTTGATACCGGCGACTTCACCGGCCGACAGTTCCATGATGGTCGCGTCGAAACCGCGTTTATCCGCCCAGCGCAGGTACATGCGCAGGAGGATGTTGGCCCAATCCTGGGCTTCGGTGCCGCCGGAACCGGCCTGGATATCCAGGTAGGCGTTGTTCGGGTCCATTTCATGGCTGAACATGCGGCGGAATTCCAGCTTGGCCAGATTTTCCTCGAGACGGGCCAGCTCGGCGACGACATCGCCCACTGCGCCTTCGTCGTTTTCTTCGACGGCCATGTCCAGCAGATCGCGGCAATCGGCCAGGCCGGCGTTCAGTTCATCGAGGGTATCGACGATCTGCGCCAGCGCCGAACGCTCGCGGCCCAGCTCCTGGGCGTATTCAGGTTTGTTCCAGACACTCGGATCTTCAAGCTCGCGATTGACTTCAGTCAGACGCTCATGCTTTTGATCGTAGTCAAAGATACCCCCGAATAGTTTCGGAGCGCTCGGACAGGTCCTTGATGGTGTTCAGGATCGGATTGATTTCCATGACGGGCAGCACTCGTTGGCGAACTTTTGAAAGCCGGCGAGTATAACGTAATCAGGCTGTCACGGCAGCCCGTCTGGCGGGTGTGGGGATCATTAAAACCTTTGCCCTCACCCTAACCCTCTCCCAGAGGTAGAGGGGACCGATTGGGGGATATTTGAGAGATACGCCGAACTGAAAGGGCTTTGCCGATTCCATGATCGCCAAGGATTTCAAGCAGAAATTGGCGTATGGGCCTGCCCTCACCCTAGCCCTCTCCCGGAGGGAGAGGGGACCGATTGGGGGATGTTCGGGA
>NZ_AKJR01000022.1:7447-33410 GCF_000282235.1 Pseudomonas sp. GM24
GGGGGATGTTCGGGAGGTACGCCGACGTGAAAGGGCTTAGCTGAATCCGGAAATGTTGAGCTTGAAGATCCATAATCAAATCGGTCGATCAGGTCGAGCGCCAGACACCTCGGTCGGCCCCCTCTCCCTTTGGGAGAGGGCTGGGGTGAGGGTAAGCGTTTATTCGATCCCGACCTGATTACGCCCATTGTTCTTGGCCAGGTACAACCCACGATCCGCCGCCGAAATCAGCAAGCGACAATCACTACCCGCCTGCGGCACCATCGTCGCCAGACCAATACTGATGGTCAGGCTCGCCCCTTCCGCCGGGGTGTTGTGCGGAATTTTCAAGGATGCCACGGTCTGCCGCAGTTTCTCCGCCACCAGCCGCGCACCGCCCGGCGAGGTGTTCGGCAACACCAGCACAAACTCCTCACCGCCATAACGCGCCGGCAGATCCGACGGTCGCGCGCTGGCGTCACGGATCGCCGTGGCGACCTTGCGCAGCGCTTCGTCGCCTTCAACATGGCCAAAGCTGTCGTTGTAGGACTTGAAGTAATCGACATCGATCATCAACAACGACAGCTGGCTCTGATCGCGCAACGAGCGGCGCCATTCCAGTTCCAGGTATTCGTCGAAGTGCCGACGGTTGGACAGCCCGGTCAGGCCATCGGAGTTCATCAGCCGTTGCAGCACCAGATTGGTGTCGAGCAATTGCTGCTGGCTGACCCGCAGCGCGCGATACGCCGCGTCGCGCTGCAACAACGTCATGTACGAGCGCGAGTGATAGCGGATGCGCGCCACCAGTTCGATGGTGTCCGGCAGTTTCACCAGATAATCGTTGGCGCCGGCGGAGAACGCCGCGCTCTTGATCAGCGGGTCTTCCTTGGTCGACAGGACGATGATCGGAATGTCCTTGGTCGCCGGGTGATTGCGGTATTCACGCACCAGGCTCAGGCCATCGAGGCCGGGCATCACCAGATCCTGCAGAATCACCGTCGGCTTGATCCGCACGGCCTGCGCGATGGCCTGCTGCGGGTCGGAGCAGAAGTGAAAGTCGATGTTTTCTTGATTCGACAGCCCACGGCGCACCGCTTCGCCGATCATCGCCTGATCGTCCACCAACAACACCATGGCGGCGTTTTCGTCGGTTTTAATGTCGTCGATCTGTAAGTCATTCATGGGCGGTCACCTGTGTACTGCGGGGGCCAGGATTGCCGATAAACCTGTTCATTTTGGGAAAACCTCCAGCAATCGTGGCGCTATCTTTTCCAGTGCACGGATTTCAACCGCGGCATCAATCGCCGCAGCAGCCTTGGGCATGCCGTACACCGCACTGCTTTGCTGATCCTGCGCGATGGTCAGGTAACCCTGCTGACGCATGAGCTTAAGCCCTTGCGCCCCGTCGCGCCCCATCCCGGTCAATAAAACCCCGACGGCGTCGCCATTCCAATAGCTGGCGACACTCTCGAAAAACACATCGATCGAGGGCCGATAGATTTCGTTGACCGGCTCGGCGGTGTAGGCCAGCGTGCCGTTTTTCAGTAAGCGAATATGGTGATTGGTGCCGGCCAACAGCACCGCGCCGGCTTGCGGCGGTTCGCCCTCGCGGGCCAGACGCACATCGAGGCCGCTGGCGCTGGCCAGCCATTCGGCCATGCCGGCGGCGAACACCTGATCGACGTGCTGCACCAGCACAATGGCTGCCGAAAAATCCTTCGGCAAGCCTTTGAGCAGGACTTCCAGCGCCGCCGGCCCACCAGCCGACGAGCCAATCGCCACCAGCCGCTGGCACGAAGCGGAACTGCGCTGGGCCGGTGGCGCCGGCCGCGAACGCGTGGGCTTCTCGCCGATCAGCCAGCCAATATTGAGGATCTTGCGCAGCAACGGCGCGGCGGCTTCCCGAGCGTCGCCGGCGCCGAGTGCCGGAGTATCGACCACATCCAGCGCGCCGTGGCCCATGGCTTCAAAGACCCGATGCACGTTCTGCTGGCGGTCGACGGTCACGATGACAATGGCACACGGGGTTTCGGCCATGATCCGGCGGGTGGCTTCGACGCCGTCCATCACCGGCATGATCAGGTCCATAAGGATCAGATCCGGGGTGTTTTCGGCGCACAGTTGCACCGCCTCGGCGCCGTTGCGGGCGACCCAGACCACCTGATGCGCCGGTTCGAAGGCCAGCGCCCGGCGCAGGGCCTCCACCGCCATGGGCATGTCGTTGACGATTGCGATCTTCATGCCCGCGCTCCTCCAATAAGCTCGACCACTGCGTCGAGCAGGGCGTCGTCATGAAAACTGGCTTTGGCTAAATAATAGTCAGCGCCGGCATCGAGGCCACGGCGGCGATCCTCTTCGCGATCCTTGTACGACACGACCATCACCGGCAGCGATTGCAGGCGATTGTCGCGGCGCAGCAGAGTTACCAGTTCGATGCCGTCCATGCGCGGCATGTCGATGTCGGTGATCAGCAAATCGAAGTCCTCCGAACGCAGTGCGTTCCAACCGTCCATGCCGTCCACCGCCACCGCAACGTCGTAGCCGCGATTGAGCAGCAGTTTGCGTTGCAGCTCGCGCACGGTCAGCGAGTCGTCGACCACCAGCACGCGCTTGCGCGCCGCCTCGGCGGCCTGATTGCCATGACGGGCGATGCGCTCAAGGCGCCCGGTATTGAGCAGTTTGTCCACCGAACGCAACATGTCTTCGACGTCGACGATCAGCACTACCGAGCCATCGTCGAGCAGGGCGCCGGCGGAAATGTCCTGCACTTTGCCCAGCCGCTCGTCGAGTGGCAAGACCACCAGCGTGCGCTCGCCAATAAAGCGCTCCACGGCAACCCCGTAAACCGCATCGCGCTCACGGATCACCACGACTTTGAGGGTTTCGCCACTGCTCTGGCTGGCCGGGCGGTTGAGCAACTGGCTGGCCGCGACCAGGCCGACGTGCTGGCCCTCGTGCCAGAAATGCTGACGGCCCTCGACCTGCACGATGTCTTCCGGGGCCAGGTCACACATGCGTTCGATGTGCGCCAGTGGGAAGGCGTACGCCTCTTCACCGACCTCCACCACCAGACTGCGCACCACCGACAAGGTCAACGGCACTTCGAGGTGAAAGCGACTGCCCTCGCCTGCGGTCTGCTCCAACTCTACGGCGCCGCGCAACTGGCGAACCATGTGTTGAACGGCATCGAGGCCGACGCCCCGCCCGGACACTTCGGTGACCGTGTCGCGCAGGCTGAAACCGGGCAGAAAGAGGAAGGTCAGCAGTTCTTCCTCGCTCAACTGCGCCGCCGTTTCCGCTGGGGATAACTGCCGCTCGACAATGCTGCGGCGGACTTTTTCCAGGTCGACGCCGTTGCCGTCATCGCTCAATTCCAGCACTAGCAGACCGGCCTGATGCGAGGCGCGCAGGCGGATCAGGCCCTCTTCAGGCTTGCCCTTGAGCAGCCGTTGCTCCGGGGTTTCGATGCCGTGATCGACGGCGTTGCGCAACAAATGAGTCAGCGGTGCTTCGAGTTTCTCCAGCACGTCGCGGTCGACCTGGGTTTTCTCGCCTTCGATCTCCAGGCGTACCTGTTTGCCGAGGCTGCGGCCCAGATCGCGGACCATGCGCACCTGGCCGGTAAGCACATCGGCAAATGGCCGCATGCGGCAGGCCAACGCGGTGTCGTAAAGCACTTGCGCGCGTTGGCTGGCCTGCCAGGCGAATTCGTCGAGTTCGGCGTTTTTCTCGCTCAGCAGTTGCTGGGATTCGGCGAGCAAACGGCGCGCGTCTTCCAGGGCTTCCAGCGCTTCAAGGCTCAGCGCGTGTTCCTTGAGGTGCACGTTGAGGTTTTCCAACGCGCGCAGGCCGTTGTTCTGCATGCGCTTGAGGCGTTGCATGGTCGCCAGGTGCGGTTTCAGGCGTTGGGTTTCCACCAGCGATTTGCTCGACAGATCGAGCAGGCTGTTCAGGCGCTCGGCGGTAACGCGCAAGACGCGTTCGCCACCTTCGGTAGTGCGTTTGTTTTTGCGTGGCGCTGGCTCTGGCGTCTCACTCGCAACGTCGATGACGGGCGCTGGCGGCGTCGGCTCAACTCGCGGAGCTTGCAGTTGCAATTCGGCCATGACTGGCGCTGCGACAGCAGTCGCGGACGATGGATCCAGCAACTGCGCCATCAACGCCACATACGCTTCGATGTCAGCCGGTTGCGGAGCATTCGCTGGCGTGGCAATGCGCATCAGCAAATCGGTGCCCTGCAACAGCGCATCAATGTGCTCGGGGCGCAGCAATAACCGCCCTTCCTGCGCACTGACCAGGCAATCCTCCATGACATGCGCAACGCTGACACCGCTGTCGATGCCGACAATCCGCGCCGCACCTTTGAGCGAGTGCGCCGCGCGCATGCACGATTCCAGTTGATCGGCCTGGCTCGGGTTACGTTCCAGCGCCAGCAATCCGGCACTGAGCACTTGGGTCTGGGCTTCGGCTTCGAGGCTGAACAACTCCAGCAGCGAGGCGTCGCGCATTTGCTCGGGGGTCATGTGAGGCTCCGGGTCACGGCGGACAACAGCTGTTCTTCATCCAGCCAACGCAGGCTGCGACCCCGATATTGCAGAACACCACGGGTGTATTTGGCACTGGCTTGCGCGCCGGATTGCGAAGCCGCATCGAGAATGCGTTCATCGATGGCATGAATGCCGTCGACCTCATCCACCGGCACCACCACCGGTCCGCCATGGGCGGCAATGATCAACATGCGCGGCATGATTCTCGCGCCTGTGGCTGGCGCCGAGTTGCCATCCAGATCAAGCAATTCAACCAGCGACAGGCACGCCACCAGCGCGCCGCGTACATTGGCCACACCGAGCAAGGCGCGCGAGCGCTGGTGCGGCAACGAGTGAATCGCCTGCAACGGCGCCACTTCAACAAGGCTGCGCGTCGCCAGACCCAGCCATTCTTCGCCGAGACGGAACATCAGCAACGAGCGGGTTTTCACATCGCTTTCTACGGCAGTCGCCACCGGGTCGCGCTCGTCCTGCTGCAACGCATAACGGTCGAGCAAGCGCGTGGCAGCGGCGGAATACACCGAGCAATTGCGGCAATGAATGTGGTCTTCAAGCAGCGGACAGGACTTGTCGCCATGAATGCCGATGCGGTTCCAGCAATCGTCGATGGCCCGGGCGTCTTCGTGGGTGACGTTCAAGGTGTCGGACGGGATCATCGTTTACGCTCACTGTCGGCGGTGCGCCCGCTGCGGGCGGCGCGCTCCTGCAATCGTCTGGCACCGACGCTGTCGCCCTGGGCCTGCAGCAATGCGGCCAGGTGCATCAACGCTTCGGGATGTTGCGGTTCGAGGTACAACGCCTTGCGGTAGAAGCCCTGGGCTTCGAGGGTCAGACCGGCGACATCGCTGAGCAGACCGAGCCAGTAAAACACCTGGGCCACTGGTTCGTGGCTGCGCAAATATTGTTCGCACGCGGCGCGGGCCTCGGCACTTTTGCCTTCGTTGGCCAGTGCGGCGATGTTGGACAGCAACGTCACCGCGTCCGGGTTCGCGCTTTTGCTGGCGATTGGCAGTGGTGTTACGGCGGCAAACGGTCGATTGCGCACCGGCGCTGGCGGCGTGCTGCGCTGCGGTTGGCTGATCGGCACCGCGATCGGTTTGGCTGTCGGCAGCGGTTCGGGATGCGGCTCACTGTGGCGACTGAAGGCAAAGGATTGCGGGATGCCGATCGAACGCATGCCCAACCGCCCAAGCAAACTGCCCTCGGCCGGGCCGATAAACAGCACGCCATCGAAGTGCGTCAGGCGCTTGAGCACCTCGAACACCAGTTTTTGCGTCGGCTGATCGAAATAGATCAGCAGGTTGCGGCAGAACACGAAATCGAACGCCGGCTCACTGGCCAGCAGCGTCGGATCGAGCACATTGCCGACCTGCAAGCGCACTTGCTCACGCACGTTCTCGTTGACCCGATGGCCGTCCTGCTCAGGGGTGAAATGCCGTTCGCGAAAGTCCAGATCCTGGCCGCGAAACGAGTTTTTGCCATACAGCGCACGCCGCGCCTTCTCCACCGAGAGCGGGCTGACGTCCATGCCATCGACCTTGAACTGATGCGGCTTGAGCCCTGCATCGAGCAAAGCCATGGCTATCGAATAGGGTTCTTCGCCGGTGGAGCACGGCAGGCTGAGGATGCGCAAGGCACGCATGTTGTTCAGTTCGCCAAGGCGTTTGCGGGCGAGTTTGCCCAGCGTCGCGAAAGATTCCGGGTAGCGGAAAAACCATGTCTCGGGAACGATCACCGCTTCGATCAACGCTTGTTGTTCATCCCGCGAACCTTGCAGCAACTGCCAATACTCATTGGCATGCGCCGCTTGCGAGAGCGTGGTGCGCTGACGCACCGCGCGCTCAATGATCGCCGGGCCCACCGACGTCACATCGAGGCCGATGCGCTCCTTGAGAAAGTCGAAAAAACGTTGATCGCCGCTCATGGCTGCGCCTCAAGCTGCGCCGGATTCAACGGCGGATCGGGGAACAGCAAAGTACGCACGGCGTCATCGAGCAAATCATTGACCCGTACCCATTGCACCAATCCCTGCGCATCTTCACGCACCGGGCCGAGGTAAGGCGCCTCGCGGTTGTCGAGGCCGTAAGGCTGAAACTCTTGCGGATGGCAACGCAGGGTGTCGGTGGCCTGTTCCAGAATCAGCCCAAGCCATTGCGCCGGTTGCGACTGATCAGGCTGGAAATTGACCAGCACCAGACGCGTGCTGGTACGCGCCTGAGCGGGATGGCCAAAGGTCAATGCGCTGAGGTCGATTACCGGGACTACCGCACCGCGATAAGCGAACACACCGGCAACCCATTGCGGCGCCCGCGCGATCGGCTTCAACGGCAGGCGCGGCAACACTTCGGCAACTTCAGTAGCGCGCAGGGCGTAACGTTCGCTGCCGATGCGAAACAGCAGGAACAACGCCGGCTTCGCCACCTGCGCGGCGCTGCGTTTGGCGATGATTTCACTCATCAGACTTTGAATCGCGAAACGCCGCTGCGCAGCCCGACGGCCACCTGGCTCAGTTCGTCGATGGCGAAACTGGCCTGACGCAACGACTCGACGGTCTGGCTACTGGCATCCCCCAACTGCACCAGCGCGTGGTTGATCTGCTCGGCGCCGGTGGCCTGCGCCTGCATGCCCTCGTTGACCATCAACACCCGCGGCGCCAGCGCCTGCACCTGATGGATGATCTGCGACAGCTGCTCGCCAACCTGCTGCACTTCGGACATGCCACGGCGTACTTCTTCGGAGAACTTGTCCATGCCCATCACACCCGCCGACACCGCCGACTGGATCTCGCGAACCATTTGCTCGATGTCGTAAGTGGCCACGGCGGTCTGATCCGCCAGACGCCGCACTTCCGTGGCGACCACGGCAAAACCGCGTCCGTACTCGCCGGCCTTCTCGGCTTCAATCGCTGCGTTAAGCGACAACAGGTTAGTCTGGTCGGCGACTTTGACAATGGTCACCACCACCTGATTGATGTTGCCGGCCTTCTCGTTGAGGATCGCCAGTTTGGCGTTGACCAGATCGGCCGCGCCCATCACCGAGTGCATGGTGTCCTCCATGCGCGCCAGACCTTGCTGGCCGGAGCCGGCCAGCACTGAGGCCTGATCGGCGGCGGTGGACACTTCGGTCATGGTGCGCACCAAGTCGCGCGAGGTGGCGGCGATCTCGCGCGACGTCGCGCCGATTTCGGTAGTGGTGGCAGCGGTTTCGGTGGCGGTGGCTTGTTGTTGCTTGGAGGTGGCGGCGATCTCGGTCACCGAAGTGGTCACCTGCACCGAGGAGCGCTGGGCTTGGGACACCAGCGCGGTCAGCTCGGTCATCATGTCGTTGAAGCCGGTTTCGACGGCGCCGAATTCGTCCTTGCGATCGAGGTTCAGACGCGAACTGAGGTCACCGGTGCGCATGGTTTCGAGGATCTGCACAATGCGGTTCATCGGCGCCATGATTGCGCGCATCAGCAACAGACCGCACAGGCCAGCGGCGAGGACAGCGACCAACAGGGAAATGAACATGCTGACTTTGGCTGCGGCCACGGCATCGTCGATATTGTTCATGGCCTGATCGGCGACTGTCTTGTTTTCGCCGATGATGTCGTTGAGCTTCATGCGCCCGGAATACCAGGCAGGCGTGAGCTTGTCGTGGAACATCCTGACCGCGTCCGCTTCCAGGTTGCGTTTGTGCAGATCCAGCACGGCATCCTGAATCTGGATGTAGGCGTCGTGATACTTCTCGAACGCGGCGAACTCGAGACGATCCTCGTCGGTCGCCATGGTTTTGCGATAGTTGGCCATCTGCTCCTGCAGACGCGCCTCGAACGCCTTGTAGTCAGCCGCGTCCTCGCTGGAAATCCCCTGACCTTCCTTGAGCCCGAGCAGTTCCTGAGTCTGCAGATAACTATCGACCCACGCGCCGCGAATCATCGAGCTGTAATAAACGCCGGGAATCGCGTCATCACGCACGCTGTTTTCACTGACCTCGATCTTCAACAGCCGTGAATACGAAACGACGACCATCAGCAACATGATGGCGATAATCACCGCAAAGCTCGCCAAAATGCGTTGGCGCAACGTCCAGTTCTTCACAGTGATTCCTCGTGCCTAGTCGAAATGCGGGGAGTATAGCCGAGGGCGGTGTTTCATTTATAAGACGCTTTGTAACCCTCGGGCCTGTCCGCCTTGGTCGCGGGAGGGCTCTGGGCTGGGACTGTCCGACAATTGCGGGTGGGCGTGCCAGTGGGGTAATGGCAAAAGGAGGCGATAGATCGGCCATGGCGTATGCAGTGAGGCTGAAACATCATCGCGAGCAGGCTCCGTGCACGCCGGAATAACCTGTGGGAGCGAGCTTGCTCGCGAAGAGGCCGGAACGGTCAACATCGATGTCGTCTGACCCGGCGCTTTCGCGAGCAGGCTCGCTCCCACAGGGGGTTGCGATTGTTAAAGCACGCTGCCTCTACACAGAGGCCAGCCGCACCTGCTTCTCCAGTTCCACCTTCAAACCTGGCTCCAGCTTCAACTGGCGCGCCAGTTCATCCAGATATGACTTCTCCATGAAGTTCTCCTTATCCACCAGCATTACACTGGCGATGTACATTTCTGCCGCCATCTCCGGCGTGCTCGCGGCCCGTGCGACGTCGGTGGGGTCGAGGGGTTTGTTGAGTTCGGCGTGGAGCCAGTTCTGTAGCTCCTGATCGTTGTCGAGTTTGGTGAATTCGCCTTCGATCAGTTGACGCTCGCGGTCATCGATGTGGCCGTCGGCCTTCGCGGCAGCGACCAGCGCCTTGAGAATGGCCTGGCTGTGTTGTTCGGCCTGCACCGGAGGCAGACGGTCGAGGGTCTGTGGTTCGCGTTGCGGGGCCGTGCCTTTTTGCGCGTTGTAGTTGCCGTAGGCCTTGTAGGCCAGTACGCCCAGCGCGGCCAGCCCGCCGTAGATCGCGACTTTACCGCCGACCTTGCGCACTTTCTTGTTACCGAGCAACAAGCCCATCGCGCCAGCAGCTAACGCGCCACCACCTGCGCCGGACAAAAGACTGCCGAGGCCGCCAGTGCCTGAAGAACCGCCGAGCAAACCGCCCAAGCCACCGGCCGCCGGTTTGTTGTGCGTTCCGCCAGCCTTGTTCTGCAACAGATCCTGGCCAGATTTAAGCAGTTGATCGAGCAATCCACGGGTGTTCATGTTCCGCCTCCAAAACAGGGGTTATCCGGATCTATAAGGCCCTCAGCCTAGTTCGAAAGTGCCCCTGCCCGGCCCGCGAGTGTGCTTCCAGATGTTGCTCAGTACGCCCGAGCCGTTCGCGAAAATAGATATACACTCAGGCCAATCTATAAAAACCGCCCACTGGGTACCCCTTCTCATGATGACCTTGCGTCAGATTCGTCATTTCATCGCCGTGGCCGAGACCGGCTCGATCTCCGCCGCCGCGCAAACTGCATTCATTTCCCAATCGACTCTGACGCTGGCGATCCAGCAACTGGAAGAGGAAATCGGCGTCAGCCTGTTCAGCCGCCACGCCAAGGGCATGACCCTGACGCATCAAGGGCATCAATTCCTGCGTCAGGCGCACCTGATTCTCGCGACCGTCGACAACGCCAAGCGCAGCCTGCAACAGAGTACCGATCAGGTCGCCGGGCAGTTGATCGTCGGCGTGACCAGTCTGGTCGCCGGTTATTACCTAGCGGATTTGCTCACACGATTCCAACGCGCCTATCCCAATGTCGAGATCCGTGTGATGGAAGACGAGCGCCCTTACATCGAGCATTTGCTGGTCAGCGGCGAGATTGATGTCGGCGTGCTGATCCTCTCCAATCTCGAAGATCGCCACGCTTTGCAAACTGAAGTACTGACCCACTCACCGCACCGTTTGTGGCTGCCAGCCCAGCATCCGCTGCTGGAACACGACAGCATCAACCTCGCCGACGTCGCCCGCGAGCCGCTGATTCAACTGAACGTTGATGAGATGGATCGCAATGCCCAGCGTTTCTGGCGCGGTTCCGGGCTGCAACCGAAGATCACTCTGCGAACCGCGTCCACCGAGGCTGTACGAAGTCTGGTCGCCGCCGGTTTGGGCGTGTCGATTCAACCGGACATGACTTATCGCCCGTGGTCACTGGAGGGCGACATCATCGAAGCGCGTCCGATCGCCGACCTCAACCAGACCCTCGACGTTGGTCTGGCCTGGCGTCGTGGCACCGCGCGCCCGGCATTGGTCGACCCATTCCTGACCGTAGCCCGTGAACAACCCCACGGCGGACGCAAGCCATCTATTTAATCGAACGCAGCCTTCAGTATTTAGAATTTGTCGACCTCGGAGCCGCGCACTAGTCTTGCTGCATCTATAAGACGGTCGGCTCCCGATATCAGGGAGCAACAATGGCCACACAAGAAAAGAGATCGCGGAAGATGGCTGGCGCGCAGACCCCGATGTGTACCGCGTTGTTGATCGACGGCGAATTGGTCGCTGGGGAAGGTTTTGTCGAGCCGATTCTTAACCCGGCCACCGGTGAGATCCTCACGCACATCGCCGAGGCCAGCACCGAGCAAGTCGAAGCCGCCATCCTCGCCGCCCACCGCGCCTTTGCCGAATGGTCGCGCACCACACCGCAGCAACGTTCCAACCTGTTGCTCGAGATTGCCAACGCCGTGGAAAAACACGCCGATCACCTCGCCCGCCTCGAATCGCTGAACTGCGGCAAGCCGCTGCACCTGGCGCGTCAGGACGATCTGACCGCGACCGTCGATGTATTCCGCTTCTTCGCCGGCGCCGTGCGCTGCCAGACCGGTCAGCTCAGCGGTGAATACCTGCCGGGTTACACCAGCATGGTTCGTCGCGATCCGATTGGCGTGATCGCCTCGATTGCGCCGTGGAATTACCCGATCATGATGGCCGCGTGGAAAATCGCCCCGGCCCTCGCCGCCGGCAACACGCTGGTGTTCAAACCCTCCGAGCACACGCCGCTGTCGATCCTCGCGCTGGCGCCAGCGCTCGCCGAGATTCTTCCGCGCGGGGTGATCAACATCATCTGCGGGGGTGGCGAAGGCGTCGGCAGCCATTTGGTCGGTCACGCCAAAGTGCGCATGGTCTCGCTGACCGGCGATATCGTCACCGGGCAGAAAATCCTCCAGGCCGCCGCGAAAACCCTGAAACGCACGCACCTCGAACTCGGCGGCAAAGCCCCGGTGATCGTCTGCAACGACGCCGACATCCAGGCCGTGGTCGACGGAGTGCGCACTTACGGTTACTACAACGCCGGGCAGGACTGCACCGCCGCATGCCGGATCTACGCGCAGGCCGGGATTCACGACAAATTGGTCGCCGAACTCGGCCAAGCCGTCAGCAGCCTGCGCTTCGCCGGCAAACGTGATGCCGACAACGAGATCGGCCCGCTGATCAGCACCCGCCAGCGCGACCGCGTAGCCAGTTTTGTCGAGCGCGCACTCGGCCAACCACACATCGAGCGGGTGACCGGTGCGGCGGTGCATTCCGGTGCCGGTTTCTACTATCAACCGACGCTGCTCGCCGGTTGCAAACAAAGCGACGAAATCGTTCAGCGCGAAGTGTTCGGCCCGGTCGTCACCGTGACCCGTTTCGACGAACTCGCTCAGGCCGTCGACTGGGCCAACGACTCCGAATACGGTCTCGCCTCGTCGGTCTGGACACAGAACCTGGACAAGGCGATGCAAGTCGCCGCGCGCCTGCAGTACGGCTGCACGTGGATCAACAGCCATTTCATGCTGGTCAGCGAAATGCCCCACGGCGGGCTGAAACGCTCCGGTTACGGCAAAGACTTATCCAGTGATTCGCTGCAGGACTACAGCGTGGTGCGGCACATCATGGCCCGCCACGGCCAGCATCTCTGACTACGCTAATAACAAGCCGTTAACGGCATGCTTCACCGCGTTCACAACTGCCCCGACCATAATTTGAAGAAGAGGGTTCAACCATGTTCGTGCACAAGACCGCACTGCTCAGTGCAATCACCACGGCCCTGCTGGCCAGCGCCAGCCTGCAAGCGGCCGAGCCGCTTAAGGCTGTCGGTGCTGGCGAAGGTCAGCTGGATATCGTTGCGTGGCCGGGTTACATCGAACGTGGCGAGAGCGACAAGGCTTACGACTGGGTCACCGGTTTCGAAAAAGAAACCGGCTGCAAGGTCAATGTGAAGACCGCTGCAACCTCGGACGAAATGGTCAGCCTGATGGCTAAGGGCGGTTACGACCTGGTCACCGCGTCGGGCGATGCCTCGCTGCGGTTGATCGTCGGCAAGCGTGTGCAACCGATCAACACCGCGTTGATTCCGAACTGGAACACCCTCGACCCGCGCCTCAAAGACGCGCCGTGGTACGTGGTCAACCAGCAGACTTACGGCACCCCGTACCAGTGGGGCCCGAACGTGCTGATGTACAACACCAACGTATTCAAGACCGCGCCGAGCAGTTGGAACGTGGTGTTTGCCGCGCAGGATCTGCCCGACGGCAAGCCGAACAAGGGCCGCGTGCAGGCCTATGACGGGCCGATCTACATGGCCGATGCGGCGCTGTATCTGAAATCGACCAAGCCCGAATTGGGCATCAAGGATCCGTACCAACTCACCGAAGATCAGTACAAAGCCGTGCTCGATCTGTTGCGCGCGCAGCAGCCGTTGATCCACCGCTACTGGCATGACACCACGGTGCAGATGAGCGACTTCAAAAACGAAGGCGTGGTGGCGTCGAGTGCCTGGCCGTATCAGGTCAACGGTTTGATGAACGAGAAGCAGCCGATTGCTTCGACCATTCCGAAAGAAGGCGCTACGGGTTGGGCCGATACCACGATGCTGCACGCCGAGGCCAAACACCCGAACTGCGCGTACAAGTGGATGGACTGGTCGCTGAAACCGAAAGTCCAGGGTGATGTGGCGGCGTGGTTTGGTTCGTTGCCGGCGGTGCCAGCGGCGTGCAAGGAGAGCGAATTGCTCGGCGCTGAAGGTTGCAAGACCAACGGTTTCGACCAGTTCGACAAGATCGCCTTCTGGAAAACCCCGCAGGCTGAGGGTGGCAAGTTTGTGCCGTATAGCCGCTGGACCCAGGACTACATTGCGATCATGGGCGGCCGCTAAGCCCGGGAGCACCTCGGTCTAGCTCCCTTTCCCCCTCGCCCCCCTGGGGGCGGTCCGACGTTTCGGGAGGGCTGGGGTGAGGGGGTAGCTTTTGCCTTTGCTCTTGATTGAAGGGCAACGGCCAATAAAGCCACCCTCACCCCCCACCCTCTCCCGGAGGGAGACGGAGCTAAAAGCAATTTCAGCGCCCTGCACACCTACTGTAGGAGCTGCCGCTGGCTGCGATCTTTTCGACGCACACACGACTTTTTTGAAAGCCCGTTTTACCGGAGCACCGCACCATGACGCTTGCAGTCCAGTTCACCAACGTTTCCCGGCAGTTCGGCGAAGTGAAGGCCGTTGACCGGGTTTCCATCGATATCGAGGACGGCGAGTTCTTTTCCATGCTCGGCCCTTCCGGCTCGGGCAAAACCACCTGCCTGCGCCTGATCGCCGGGTTCGAACAACCGAGCGCCGGCTCGATCCGCATCCACGGCGCCGAAGCGGCCGGTTTGCCGCCGTATCAACGTGACGTCAACACGGTGTTTCAGGACTACGCGCTGTTCCCGCACATGAACGTCCTCGACAATGTCGCCTACGGTTTGAAGGTCAAAGGCGTCGGTAAAACCGAGCGCCACAAACGCGCCGAAGAAGCCTTGGACATGGTCGCCCTCGGCGGTTATGGCGCACGCAAACCGGTGCAATTGTCCGGCGGTCAGCGCCAGCGCGTGGCCCTCGCCCGCGCTCTGGTCAATCGTCCGCGTGTGCTGCTGCTCGATGAGCCGTTGGGTGCACTCGATCTGAAACTCCGCGAACAAATGCAAAGTGAATTGAAGAAGCTGCAACGCCAGCTCGGCATCACCTTCATCTTCGTCACTCACGATCAAACCGAAGCGCTGTCGATGTCCGATCGCGTCGCCGTGTTCAACAAGGGGCGCATCGAACAAGTCGACACGCCGCGCAATCTGTACATGAAACCGACCACCACATTCGTGGCTGAATTCGTCGGCACCTCGAACGTGATTCGCGGCGATCTGGCCCGCCAAATCAGCGGCCATCCGCAGCCGTTTTCGATCCGTCCGGAACATGTGCGTTTTGCCGAAGGCCCGCTGGCCAGTCACGAAATCGAAGTCAGCGGTCTGCTCCACGACATCCAGTATCAGGGCAGCGCCACGCGTTATGAATTGAAGCTGGAAAACGGTCAGACCCTGAGCATCAGCCACGCCAACAATCAATGGATCGACAGCAGCGCACAGCACCAGACCGGCCAGCGTCTGAGCGCGCGTTGGGCGCGGGAAGCGATGATCCCGCTGCACGATAACGTGGCGAGCGGGGTGTGACATGAGCATGCTCGCGATGACTGCATCGCCGCCGTTGCGCCGGTTTTCCAACCTGCTCTACCGCAAGCCCAACCTGTACTTGTCGATGCTGCTGGTGCCGCCGCTGCTGTGGTTTGGCGCGATCTACCTCGGCTCGCTGCTGGTGCTGTTGTGGCAGGGTTTCTACACCTTCGACGACTTCACCATGGCGGTCACGCCGGACCTGACCCTGGCGAATTTTGCCGCGCTGTTTCAGCCGTCGAACTTCGACATCATCCTGCGCACGCTGAGCATGGCCATCGTCGTGTCGATCGCCAGCGCCATCGTTGCGTTCCCGATTGCCTACTACATGGCGCGCTACACCACGGGCAAAACCAAGGCGTTTTTCTACATCGCAGTGATGATGCCGATGTGGGCCAGTTACATCGTCAAGGCGTATGCGTGGACGTTGCTGCTGGCCAAGGGCGGCGTGGCGCAGTGGTTCGTGCAGCACTTGGGATTGGAGCCGGTATTGCAGTTCATTCTGGGGATTCCCGGGGTGGGCGGTAGCACCTTGTCGACCTCGCATCTGGGGCGGTTCATGGTGTTCGTTTATATCTGGCTGCCGTTCATGATTCTGCCGATTCAGGCGTCGTTGGAACGTCTGCCGCCGTCGCTGTTGCAGGCCTCCGCTGACCTTGGGGCCAAGCCGCGTCAGACCTTTATGCAGGTGATCTTGCCGCTGTCGATTCCGGGCATCGCCGCCGGTTCGATCTTCACGTTTTCGCTGACCTTGGGCGACTTCATCGTGCCGCAACTGGTCGGGCCGCCGGGTTACTTCGTCGGCAGCATGGTGTACGCGCAGCAAGGTGCGATCGGCAATATGCCGATGGCCGCCGCGTTTACGTTGGTGCCGATTGTGTTGATCGCGGTTTACCTGTCCATCGTCAAACGACTGGGGGCCTTCGATGCGCTCTGAAAGGGCTTCAATCGGGCTACGAATCGCAGCCTGGGGCGGGCTGGTGTTTCTGCACTTCCCGATCCTGATCATCTTCCTTTACGCCTTCAACACTGAAGAAGCCGCGTTCAGCTTTCCGCCGAAGGGCTTCACGCTGCACTGGTTCAGCGTGGCGTTTTCGCGGCCGGATGTTCTGGAGGCGATCAAGCTTTCGTTGCAGATCGCAGCCATCGCCACGTTGATTGCGATGGTCCTCGGCACCTTGGCTTCAGCAGCGTTGTACCGCCGGGATTTCTTCGGCAAACAAGGCATCTCGCTGATGCTGATTTTGCCGATTGCGCTGCCGGGGATCATCACCGGGATCGCACTGCTGGCGACGTTTAAAACGCTGGGGATCGAGCCGGGGATGTTCACCATCATCGTCGGCCACGCGACCTTCTGTGTGGTGATCGTCTACAACAATGTTATCGCCCGCCTGCGCCGTACTTCGCACAGTTTGATCGAGGCCTCGATGGATCTCGGCGCCGATGGCTGGCAGACCTTTCGCTACATCATCCTGCCCAACCTCGGCTCGGCGTTGCTGGCCGGCGGCATGTTGGCGTTTGCGCTGTCGTTCGACGAAATCATCGTTACCACGTTCACCGCCGGGCATGAACGCACGTTGCCGCTGTGGCTACTTAACCAACTGAGCCGGCCACGGGATGTACCGGTGACCAACGTCGTCGCCATGCTGGTGATGATGGTGACGATGCTGCCAATCCTCGGCGCGTATTACCTGACGCGTGGTGGCGAGAGCGTCGCTGGCAGCGGCGGCAAATAACCGAATAACGGTTTCGGCAGAACAATAAAAGTATTAGTGAGGACAACAGACATGCAAACCAAACTCTTGATCAACGGCCAACTGGTCAACGGCGAAGGCCCGGCGCAACCGGTGCTCAATCCCTCGCTCGGCGAAGTCCTGGTAGAAATCAACGAAGCCAGCGAAGCCCAGGTCGATGCCGCCGTGCGCGCCGCCGACAACGCTTTCGCCGACTGGTCGCAAACCGCGCCGAAAGACCGTTCGCTGCTGCTGCTCAAACTCGCCGACGCCATCGAAGCCCACGGCGAAGAACTGGCCAAACTGGAATCCGATAATTGCGGCAAACCCTACAGCGCCGCGCTCAACGACGAGATTCCGGCGATTGCCGACGTGTTCCGTTTCTTCGCCGGTGCCAGCCGTTGCATGAGCGGTTCGGCCGCTGGCGAATACCTGCCCGGCCACACCTCGATGATCCGCCGCGATCCGGTCGGCGTGATCGCCTCCATCGCGCCGTGGAACTACCCGCTGATGATGGTCGCTTGGAAAATCGCTCCAGCATTGGCCGCCGGTAATACCGTAGTGCTCAAGCCGTCGGAACAAACCCCGCTGACCGCGTTGCGTCTGGCCGAACTGGCGTCGGAAATCTTCCCGGCTGGTGTACTCAATCTGGTGTTTGGTCGCGGTCCTACCGTGGGCAGCCCGCTGGTTACCCATCCGAAAGTGCGCATGGTTTCCCTGACCGGCTCCATCGCCACCGGTGCCAACATCATTTCCAGCACCGCCGACAGCGTCAAACGCATGCACATGGAGCTGGGCGGCAAGGCGCCGGTAATCATCTTCGACGACGCCGACATCAATGCGGCGGTTGAAGGGATTCGCACCTTCGGTTTCTACAACGCCGGGCAGGACTGCACTGCCGCGTGCAGGATTTATGCGCAGCAAGGTATCTACGACAAGTTCGTCGAGAAACTCGGCGCGGCGGTCAGCAGCATCAAGTATGGCTTGCAGGATGATCCGTCGACCGAACTGGGGCCGTTGATCACTGCACAACATCGCGACCGTGTTGCCGGGTTTGTCGAGCGTGCCGTGGCGCAGTCGCACATTCGTTTGATCACTGGTGGCAAGGCTGTCGACGGTAACGGGTTCTTCTTTGAACCAACCGTTTTGGCCGATGCGCAGCAGGACGACGAGATTGTCCGTCGCGAAGTGTTTGGGCCGGTGGTTTCGGTGACCAAGTTCACCGATGAAGCGCAGGCGCTGGAATGGGCGAACGACTCGGATTACGGCCTCGCCTCCTCCGTGTGGACGGCAGATGTCGGACGCGCCCATCGCATGTCGGCGCGCTTGCAGTACGGCTGCACGTGGGTGAATACGCACTTCATGCTCGTCAGCGAAATGCCCCATGGCGGTCAGAAATTGTCCGGCTACGGGAAAGACATGTCCATGTATGGGCTGGAGGACTACACCACGGTTCGGCATGTGATGTTCAAGCATTAACAGCGAAAAGATCGCAGCCTGCAGCAGCTCCTACATGATGGACGCCGCTCTTCTGTAGGAGCTGCCGCAGGCTGCGATCTTTTCCGCGACACACGGACGATGTCGGCGATTCACCACCAGGCTTCACAGAAACCAAAACAATAACTACCGAACCGGGCGGCGCCTGCAAAGCCTCGCCACGGCTTCGGCCATCCGAAATCTGCCGATTTTACGGAGCAAAACACACATGAGTTCCTCACCCGATCTCGCCACAGCCGTCGCCGACAGCGATGCCGAACAACTGCGCAAACTGGGCTACACCTCGAACTTCAACCGCAGCATGAGCCTGTGGGAAAACTTCGCTTTGGGCTTCACTTATCTGTCACCGGTCGTAGGGGTTTATACCCTCTTCGGCCTGTGCCTCGCCGCTGGCGGCCCACCGATGTTCTGGGCCTACTTGCTGGTCGGTTGCGGCCAATTGCTGGTGTGCCTGATCTTCGGCGAAGTGGTTTCGCAGTTCCCGATTTCCGGAGGTGTTTACCCTTGGGCACGCCGGTTGGTCGGTAAAAAATGGGCATGGATGGTCGGCTGGATCTACTCCATCGCCCTCTGCGTCACCATCGCTGCCGTTGCGGTCGGCGCTGGCCCATACCTGGCCGCCATGCTCGGTTTTGAGCCGAGCAACAACACCAACATCGTCATCGCCCTGGTGCTGACCCTGTTCGCCACACTGGTCAACCTCAGCGGCACCAAAGTGCTGGCGCGCATCGCCATGTTCGGCTTTCTGTGCGAACTGGTCGGCGCAGTGATCGTTGGTGTTTACTTGTTGGTGTTCGAACGCCATCAACCGCTGAGCGTGCTGTTCAACACCTTCGACATCAGCGTCGACGGCTCGTACCTGCCGGCGTTCCTCACTGCCTCGCTGGCGGGGATGTTCCTCTACTACGGCTTCGAGGCTTGCGGCGACGTCGCCGAAGAAACCCCGAACCCGAGCGCAAAAATCCCGGTGGCCATGCGCATGACCATCTACATCGGCGGCATCGCAGCGATGTTCGCCTGCCTGGCGCTGATCCTCGCCGTGCCGGACATGCAAGCGGTGATCAACGGCACCGACAAAGACCCGGTCACCACCATCCTCAACAACGCCTTCGGCCCGGTCGGCTCGAAAGTGGTGATGGGCGTGGTGATGATTTCCTTCATCTCCTGCGTCATCAGCCTACAGGCCGCGGCGAGCCGTCTGCTGTACTCCTACGCTCGCGATGAAATGGTCATCGGCAGCCGACTGCTGAAAAAGATTTCTCCTACCACCCAAGTGCCGGTTGCCGCACTGTTCGTGTCCGGCGTCTTGCCCGCGCTGATCATCGCCCTCGGCTTCTTCCTGCAAGACGCCGTGGCCACCATCGTCAGCTTCGCCGCCATCGGCATCTACCTCGCATTCCAGATGATCGTCCTGGCCGCGCTGTACGCCCGCAGCAAAGGCTGGAAACCGAGCGGCAAATTCACCCTCGGCGCGTGGGGCTGGCCGGTGAACATCGGCGCGCTGGTGTACGGCGTTGGCGCAATCATCAACATGGCCTGGCCACGTACGCCGGATGCGGCTTGGTATGTGAACTATGCGATGGTGTTGAGTACTGCGATCGTGATTGGGTTGGGCTTGGTTTACATGTGGATTGGCAAGCCGTATGACCATGGCAAGGCGCCGGCTGGGGATGCGTGGAAGGTGAGTCGCTAAGAGCCTGTGATCCCGGCACCGACAAGGTGCCGGGGTTCAGGCAAGCCGTGAAACATCATCAAAAAGAAAGCTCTGCCTGATCGTGCTTCAACAGGGAAATACGGTCGAACAGTTTGATTTTTTCATTGGCTTTTTGCTTGGCGTGATCGGACATGAATGCAATCAACTCTTCGAGCTGACTAACGTCTCCGACTACTTTGAATTGCTTTTCCTTGTTGACGAAAACAAGCGACTTCTTCTTTCTCGACAACAATTCAATGACGTTGCTGAGCGTACCGGTGCTCTTTGCATCCCAGATCATCAAGCCGTAGTCAGCCGCTTCGGCCATGACGACGTCTTTCTCGGTGAAGAAAGCTCTCGACCCTTTGGAATGCTTGGAGTCGACTGTTCTGGCGGGCCAGTGCCCTAGGTTGTTCCTCGGCGCCGAACCGCTGCAGAACACCGTGGTTCTGGATCGTTCGAGACTCAGCAGGTACTCCTGAATGGAGGTATCGGCGCCCCCAGCATCACCCACCACCACCTCAAAATCTGACGCTACGATATTATTGATGCGCTCTTTAACCTTCGGATCAAGGTTCTTGATGTTGATAGAGCCGGCAATAAATACAGTCGTCATTGAATTCACTTCCAAGTTAGCGCTGCGACGTAAATTTTCCCTACCTTCGGATATTTACGCAAAACAGCGCAGGCCGCGTCCATGGACGCCCCGCTATCAAACAAATCATCTACAACCAAAACATTCCAGCGCCCATCAGTGGTGATTTCATCATTGACGCTGAAACTGTCTCCAATCGCAGCAACCTTGTCTGCTTTCGAATGCAAATCCTTGAGCGACTTTCCCGTGGTCGCTTTTCGAAGCAAATCCGAGAAAACCGGCCGACCGATAATTCGTCCCAACGCCTGGGCAACCTCAGTTACCGGTTGTCGCTGACGAATATTTGAAGCAGGCATAGGCACTACAAACCCGACCTGATCCAGTTTTGGGAAGACATTTGTCGCTACTGCCTGAGCAAGTGGGCTGACCTGAGTCCAGTCCTTCTGGTATTTGAGCCGGTAGGTCGCCTCGCCAATCTCAGTGCGCTGATTATCGAAGCATGGGTGTCCACGATCATCGTTGCCAAGAAAGGTACTACTTACCATGTGTTTGTCCAGCACCCAGCCCTGATCCCAAGGGCCGTTGATCTGCTTGAGAGACACCTTCATTGAATTCTCCGTTATTCCTAACAATCCTTTGAGCCCTGAAACCAAGGGCCGAGCATCTGCAGCGATGCGCAAGATTCAAACAAATAACGGAAAAAACACTGGTTAGGGGCGGGCTCGCTGGCACCTATGCAAAAACAGGCATTTCCTACAGATACGACCCTCAGAGATAAATCCTCTTTCCTACAGAAGGTATCGATAGAGCCGACTTGGCGTAGTAGGTGGCTAGCCGATAGGCTTTCTCTCGGCAGCGAAATCAGCGGCCCGGTGTCGGAGCCTGAGTAAATATCAAAACGGCGTGACCGCACTCATTTGAGTGGCGGCTCTATTCTCAATATTGGAGTCGACAAATGCCTAACCACGTACAAATTCCTTCTGAAAGCTCCGCTTTCTTCACCCCCACCATCTTCACCCGCCACAACCGCTTCCTCCACACCTTCATGCAAGACCACGAAGCCTGGTTCTGCGTGCAAGATCTCGGTCGCTTGATGGGCTATCCGCTAAACGAACGTCTCACCCTGAAACTCGATCCCGATCAGCGTCGCCATGTCCTTCTGCGTCGGGACGGCGAAATCATCGATTGCGCGATGGTCAGCGAATCCGGCCTGTTCGCCCTGCTCGTCCATCACTTCGTCCCGGAAAACCGACACCTGCGCCAATGGCTGAGCCATGAAGTCATCCCGATGCTGCGCGAAACCCATTCAAGCTCTGTGAAAAACCACCCCAGCGTGAGTTCGATGCATTGGGCAGGCGTCACCGTGCCGTTGCTGCACTGGCAACAGCAGGCGTGGGTCAAATGGCGGGATGTGCCGGAGTTAATGCACGGCCAACGGCCGTATCCGGTTCTGGCCACTTGCAGCTAAGGCTCATAAACAAAAAACCTGTGGCGAGGAAGCTAGCTCCCTCGCCACAGGTTTAGCGTGTCCCCTCTAGCGAGTTGAATTCAGATGAGTAGAACTGTTCTCAAATTTCCTCAGATTGAGGAAGTCATTCCCTGTGATGAAAGCTTTGCGATCTCTTACCTGAAACTAAACGACAGTGCCGAGCTTCAGAAAGCCATTGCCGTCGGCATCGACGATGCCGACGCAGGCAATTTGATTGACCTGGCCAGCGTAAAAGCCAAATGGCTTTCCCGGTGCCCACCCCAGCGTTAAAACCGCGAAACACTCCGCATCGCATCCACCAGGTACCGCATCGCAATCCGGTCGTTCTCCGAAAGCTCCCGATATCGCTCAACCAGCTTCACTTCGTCAGAGCTGAGCCGACGCCTTTTGCGGCCGCTGCCGAGGCAGGGAAAGATGCCCAGCATGTCGGTGATACCTTGTATTTTTGCCATGGACGATGTCCTTCAATACTTCAAAGAATTGCTAAACCACCACATCGCCCTGCCCCTTACAGCAGCGCCGTGTGCCCTACCGGTCAGCACCGGTCATGCCCATAGAATAGAAATTAAATCGGCGCTGAAAAGCGGTTTTTAGAGTAATTAGTCGAAAAAAGCAGATATGCCGTGTAAATCAGAACGCCCTGTCAGATTTTTAACCGACATGTCTTGTTTCATTGACACACTGGCGCGGTGAATCAACGAATTTTGCATTGCGAGCGAACCGTTTAAGCTAGCGGGCATCTGTTAATAGTCCGTTGCGTTTGGCCGAAGGCTTGTCCGAACCGTTATTTCTGATCCAGCACGTGCCAGGAACGGCGCGGGATTGCACACGACAGGTTGTATTTATGCATCGCAGGAATTTGCTCAAAGCGTCCATGGCCATTGCGGCTTACACCGGTCTTTCGGCCACTGGCCTGCTGGCCAGCCGTGCGTGGGCGGCCAATGGCGGCGCCGCCGATGGCGAGGCGCAGGCCTTCGACTTCGAAGCGCTGAAGCGCCAGGCCAAGCAACTGGCTGGCAGCGCCTATCAGGACACCAAACAGGTGCTGCCGCCAACCCTGGCGACCATGACCCCGCAGAACTTCAACGCGATCCGCTACGACGGCGAGCATTCGCTGTGGAAGGAAAACAAGGGTCAGCTGGACGTGCAGTTCTTCCACGTCGGCATGGGGTTCCGTCAGCCGGTGCGCATGTACAGCGTCGACGCCAAGACGCGCACTGCCCGCGAGGTGCATTTCCGCCCGGCACTGTTCAACTATGAAAACACGTCAGTCGACACCCAGCAGCTCAAGGGTGACCTCGGTTTTGCCGGCTTCAAGCTGTTCAAAGCGCCAGAGCTGGATCGTCACGATGTGTTGTCGTTCCTCGGTGCCAGCTATTTCCGTGCGGTAGACGCCACTGGCCAATATGGCCTCTCGGCGCGCGGCCTGGCGATCGACACTTACGCGAAAAAACGCGAAGAATTCCCTGACTTCACCAAGTTCTGGTTCGAGACCCCGGACAAGAACGCCACCCGATTTGTGGTGTATGCCCTGCTCGACTCGCCAAGTGCCACTGGCGCTTATCGTTTCGACATCGATTGCCAGGCCGAGCGCGTGGTAATGGAAGTCGATGCGCACATCAATGCGCGCACGGCGATCGAGCAATTGGGCATCTCGCCGATGACCAGTATGTTCAGTTGCGGCACCCACGAGCGCCGCATGTGCGACACCATCCACCCGCAGATCCACGACTCGGATCGTCTGGCGATGTGGCGCGGCAACGGCGAGTGGATCTGCCGTCCGCTGAACAACCCGGCGACCCTGCAGTTCAACGCGTTTGCGGACAAGGATCCGAAGGGTTTCGGGCTGGTGCAGACTGACCATGAGTTCGCCAACTATCAGGACACCGTCGACTGGTACAGCAAGCGTCCGAGCCTGTGGGTTGAACCGACCACGGCGTGGGGCGAAGGCTCTATCGATCTGCTGGAAATTCCTACCACCGGCGAGACCCTCGACAACATCGTGGCGTTCTGGACACCGAAAAAACCGGTGGCTGCCGGGGATTCGTTGAACTACGGCTACAAGCTGTACTGGAGCGCGCTACCGCCAGTGGGTACGCCGTTGGCACGGGTGCACGCGACCCGTTCCGGCATGGGCGGATTCACCGAAGGCTGGGCACCGGGCGAGCACTATCCGCCGGTGTGGGCGCGCCGTTTTGCCGTGGACTTCAACGGTGGCGGTCTGGATCGACTGCCGCCGGGCACCGGGATCGAGCCCGTGGTGACCTGCTCGAACGGCAAGGTGCAGGACTTCAGCGTGCTGGTGCTGGATGACATCAAGGGTTACCGGATCCTGTTCGACTGGTACCCGACCAATGACAGCGTGGAGCCGGTGGAGCTGCGCTTGTTCATTCGCACCAATGACCGCACGTTGAGCGAGACCTGGCTGTACCAGTACTTCCCGCCGGCGCCGGACAAGCGTAAATACCCTTGATGATTTGAGGCGCCTGCACGGGCCTCATCGCTGGCAAGCCAGCTCCCACAGTGTTTGGTGTTGATCACAATTTTTGTGTACGACGCCAAACCTGTGGGAGCTGGCTTGCCAGCGATGACGGCAGTATTTCAACAAAATATCATCAGACAAAACAAAGCCCCGGCCATCACTGACCGGGGCTTTTTGCTTTACCGCGACTGACTCAATCGCGCAGATCAGACTCATGAATCGGCTGATCCCGATGAGTCGCACGCTGGTACTGCGCCGGCCACACCGCTTTGCGCCCACCCAGATCATCGTCCGCGTGCAGCGGCCAGTACGGATCACGCAGCAGCTCGCGGGCGAGGAAGATGATGTCGGCCTGACAGGTGCGCAGAATGTGCTCAGCCTGCGCCGGCTCGGTAATCATTCCCACAGTGCCGGTGGCGATGCCTGACTCCTTGCGCACACGCTCGGCGAAACGCGTCTGATAACCCGGCCCCACCGGAATTTCAGCGTTGGCTGCTGTCCCGCCCGACGACACGTCGATCAGATCCGCGCCAAGGGTGTGCAGGCGTCGCGCCAGCTCCACGGTTTCGTCCGGATTCCAGCCGTCTTCCACCCAGTCAGTCGCCGACACGCGGACAAACACCGGCAATTCCTCAGGCCAGACCGCCCTCACCGCCTCGGTAACTTGCAGCACCAGACGAATACGGTTCTCAAACGAACCACCGTATTGATCACGACGCTGATTGCTCAGCGGCGAGAGAAACTGATGCAGCAGATAACCATGCGCCGCATGCACCTCAACCACACTGAAACCAGCCGTCAAAGCACGTTTGGCAGCATCGACAAACGCCTGAATGACGTCGGCAATCTGCCCCTCATCCAGCTGTTTCGGTTGCGTGTGCTGCGGATCGAAAGCAATCGGCGACGGCCCGACTGGCGTCCAGCCGCCATCTTCCGGTTTGACGCTGCCATGCTTGCCGATCCACGGCCGATGGGTGCTGGCCTTGCGCCCGGCGTGGGCCAATTGAATGCCGGCGACTGCGCCTTGCGACGTGATGAATCGGGTAATGCGTTGCAGCGGTTCGATTTGTTCGTCGTTCCACAGGCCAAGGTCTTCGGCGGTGATCCGCCCGTCGGCCGTGACCGCCGTGGCTTCGGTAAATACCAGACCCGCGCCACCTACCGCGCGACTGCCGAGGTGTACCAGATGCCAGTCGTTAGCGAGGCCGTCGACACTTGAGTATTGGCACATCGGTGACACCGCGATGCGGTTGGGCAGGGTCAGTTGGCGCAAGGTGAAGGGTTCAAGCAGCAGACTCATGGGGCACCTCTCAAATCAGTGGGCAGGCTCCAGGGTTCTGTTTGAATAGTCGACGAGTGACAGGAAAAAGGCACAGCACCCGCCCCCGCGGGCAAAAAATTCGACAAGACGTCACAAGGCCAATCAAGCAGTGCTTAGAGCCTAGTCGACAACGGGGGATCGCGGGAAATTCAAGAAAAGATCGTCCGATCGCGGCCCGAACCTTCGGCAGCTCCTACAGGAAACCGCATTCCCATGTAGGAG
>NZ_AKJR01000022.1:33430-54365 GCF_000282235.1 Pseudomonas sp. GM24
TTGATCTTCAGCGCGGTTCGATGTGGGCAATCATCAACTGAACAGTCTCATTACCCCGAAACTCATTAACGTCGAGTTTGTAAGCCAGCTCAACCCACTGAATCGTTGGATTCGGCCAGATATCCCGGTCGATACCAAACGCAATACCATCCAGCTTCACCGAGCCACATTCACTCTTCAGCACCACTTTCAGATGACGTTCACCGACCACGCGCTGCTCGACCAACTGGAACACGCCATGAAACAACGGCTCCGGGAAGTGCTGCCCCCAAGGCCCGGCATGGCGCAAGGCGCGAGCCAGTTCGAGGTGGAATTCTTCCACCGCCAGTGTGCCGTCCGACAGCATGCGCCCGGTCAGGTCTTCCTCGCGAAGTTGCCTACGCACTTCAGCGTCAAAGGCCTCGGCAAAAAGCGGAAAATTCTCCTGCGGCAAGGTCAGACCGGCGGCCATTGCGTGGCCGCCGTACTTGGCGATCAGGTTCGGATGCTGCGCCGCCACCACACTCAAGGCATCACGAATGTGGAAGCCCTGCACCGAACGGCCCGAACCTTTTAGCAAACCATCACCGGCATCAGCAAAAGCAATGGTCGGACGGAAGTAACGCTCTTTCATCCGCGACGCGAGAATCCCGATCACGCCCTGGTGCCATTCCGGATCGAACAGGCACAGGCCAAACGGCATCGACTCCACCGGCAAGTCCTTGAGCTGCGCCAGCGCTTCACGCTGCATGCCCTGCTCGATAGATTTGCGATCCTGATTCATGCCGTCCAGTTGTGCGGCCATTTCCCGGGCCAGGTTGGCGTCGGCGGTGAGCAGGCATTCGATGCCCAGACTCATATCATCCAGACGCCCGGCGGCGTTGAGGCGCGGGCCGACGATGAAGCCGAGATCCGTGGAAGTAATGCGTGCAGCGTCACGCTTAGCCACTTCAAGGATCGCTTTGATCCCCGGCCGTGCGCGACCGGCGCGAATTCGTTCCAACCCTTGATGCACCAGAATCCGGTTGTTGGCATCCAGCGGCACCACGTCGGCAACGCTGCCCAGCGCTACCAGATCAAGCAGTTCACCGATGTTCGGCTGCGGCTTGTTCTCGTACCAGCCGAGGCTGCGCAAACGCGCGCGCAACGCCATCAACACGTAAAAAATCACCCCGACGCCGGCCAGTGCCTTGCTCGGGAATTCGCAACCGGGCTGGTTCGGATTGACCAGCGCATCGGCCTGCGGCAGCTCATCACCGGGCAAGTGGTGGTCGGTGATCAAGACCTTCAGACCCGCACGCTTGGCTGCTGCCACGCCTTCGACGCTGGAGATGCCGTTGTCGACGGTGATCAGCAATTGCGGCTCGCGGGTCAGCGCAACTTCGACGATTTCCGGGGTCAGGCCGTAGCCATACTCGAAACGGTTCGGCACCAGATAATCGACGTGCGCCGCACCGAGCAAGCGCAAACCGAGCATGCCGACAGTGCTGGCCGTCGCGCCGTCCGCATCGAAGTCGCCGACGATGAGGATGCGCTGACGTTGTTCCAGCGCCGTCACCAGCAGGTCTACCGCTGCGTCTATGCCTTTGAGTTGCTGGAACGGGATCAACCGCGCCAGGCTCTTGTCCAGCTCTGCCTCGGACTGCACGCCCCGCGCCGCGTACAAGCGGGTCAACAGCGGCGGCAGATCACCGAGAAAAGGCAGAGTGGCAGGCAGTTGACGAGGTTCGATACGCATGGGGTGACGGAGACTTCTCTTGATTACGTGGGATTATTCCGGTGGTGACGCGGGATCAGCCGCGCTCACCTTGCAGCCATTGCAACTGGACTTCGTGCTGACCACGGTCGTCGGTGACGAAGATCGTCCCTTCGCTGATCATCACGTCCCACTTGATAACGCGGGGCATGTCCTTGGCCAGGGTTTCCAGCACTTCTTGCGGGACAGCAGCGATGTTGACGTTTTTCAGGTTCTTGATCGCCGGGATCACCTTGGTTTCCCAGACACGCAGGCTGCCGTAGGCCAGCAGGCTGGTGCGCTCGGTGCGACGCGAGCACCAGGTCAGACGGTCGGCGTCTGGCTGGCCGACTTCGATCCAGTGCAGAACACGGTCATCCAGGCTCTTTTCCCACAGCGCAGGTTCATCCACGTCTGACAGACCACGGCCGAACGACAACTGCTCGTTGTACCAGAGAGCGTAGGCCAGCAGTCGCACGGTCATGCGCTCTTCGGTTTCCGAAGGGTGACGGGCGATGGTCTGCTTGACGCTCTCGTAGACACTGCGGTCGAGGTCGGTGAGGTTCAGTTCAAATTTATAGGTAGTGGACGGCTGGGCCATGAACGGGCTTCTTGATACGAGGAAAGTCGGCAAGTCTAACCGATGCGGTAGGCAATCATCGAATTGATGGCGATCAAGCTGCGGCGTCTGACAGCCGGCTATGTTAAAACGCTGTATCTGCTCAGCCTTTGTCCTACAGGATTTCGCATGCCGTTCACCAGCAAACCGCTCTCGGGTCTGAAAGTCATTGAATTGGGTACATTGATTGCCGGGCCTTTTGCCTCGCGCATTTGCGGCGAGTTCGGTGCCGAAGTGATCAAGATCGAATCGCCCGACGGCGGTGATCCCTTGCGCAAATGGCGAAAACTGTACGAAGGCACGTCGCTGTGGTGGTTCGTCCAGGCGCGCAACAAGAAATCACTGACGCTGAACCTCAAACACCCTGAAGGTCTGGCGATCCTGAAAAAACTCCTCAGTGAAGCCGACATCCTCATCGAGAACTTCCGCCCCGGCGTACTGGAAAAGCTTGGCCTGAGCTGGGAAACCCTGCACGCCTTGAACCCGAAACTGGTGATGGTCCGGCTGTCCGGTTTCGGTCAGACCGGGCCGATGAAAGATCAACCGGGCTTCGGCGCGGTCGGCGAGTCCATGGGCGGTTTGCGTTACATCACCGGTTTCGAGGACCGGCCGCCAGTGCGTACCGGGATTTCCATCGGCGATTCGATTGCCGCACTGTGGGGTGTGATCGGCGCACTGATGGCGCTGCGTCATCGCGAAGTCAACGGTGGCACCGGTCAGGTTGTCGATGTGGCGTTGTATGAAGCCATTTTTGCGATGATGGAAAGCATGGTGCCGGAGTTCGACGTGTTCGGCTTTATCCGCGAGCGCACCGGCAACATCATGCCGGGCATTACACCCTCTTCTATTCACACCAGCGCCGACGGCAAACACGTGCAAATCGGCGCCAATGGCGACGCAATCTTCAAACGCTTCATGCTGATCATCGGCCGCGAAGATCTGGCCAACGATCCGACACTGGCCAGCAATGACGGCCGCGATAATCGCCGCGATGAGCTGTATGGCGTGATTGATCGCTGGGTCAATTCGCTGCCGCTGCAAAGCGTGCTCGACCTGCTCAATCAGGCCGAGGTGCCGGCCAGCCGGATCTTCAGTGCCGAGGACATGTTCAACGATCCACAGTACCTGGCCCGAGAGATGTTCCTGCACGCCAAGCTGCCTGACGGCAAAGACTTCAAGATGCCGGGCATTGTGCCGAAACTCTCTGAGACACCGGGCAGTTCAGAATGGGTCGGACCGCAACTGGGTGAACACAATGCGCAGGTACTTCACGACCTTGGCTACGACGAGAGACAGATCGCCAAGTTGCGCGAAGACGGAGCCATTTAAGCTGAAACACCGGCATACATCGCACACCAACCGCGCCCATCACTGGTGGACGTGGCGGCTGTTCGGCCTGTTGTTTTTGCTCATGCTGTCGACTGGCGCGCAGGCGAAACCGACGCTGATCTGGTTGCTGCGTGACCTGCCGCCACTGACCATTTTCGAAGGCCCGAAAAAGGGCCAGGGTGTGATCGATCAACTGATGCCGTTGCTGATCGCCGGCATGCCGCAGTACGAACACACGCTGATGCGGGTCAATCGCGCCCGTGGTCTGCAGATGCTTCATGAAAACCCGTTTGCCTGTGACCCCGCGCTGCTGTGGAACAAAGAGCGCGCACAGTGGGTGGCGTATTCGATCCCGGCGATCCGCGCGGTGAGCAACGGCCTGGTGGTTCGCCAACAGGATCGCGCGGTGCTTGATTCCTATCTGGTGGACGGCGAAGTCGATCTGTCGGCATTGCTGGCCGCCACCGACAGAAAAGTCGGTGTGGTCGCTGAGCGCAGTTATGGCGAATTTATCGACAACATTCTGCATCAGGCCCCCAGCGGCGCACTGACGCCCCATTACGGTAACGATGCACTGACCAATCTGCTGTCGATGCAGCGTTTGGGCCGGTTGCAGGTGGTGCTGGGTTACTGGCCGGAAATCCGCTATCAGGCCAGGCAGGCGCAGATCGCCGAGGATGAGCTGGAGTTTTATCCGATTCGCGGCACGGGAAAATATCTCTCAGGCTACGTGGCGTGTTCCGACACCACCCAGGGACGTCAGGCCATCAGCGAGATCAACCAACTGCTGCGCACCCTGCCCCATGACCATCTCAATCAGCTCTATGCCGCCTGGCTGGACACCGACCGACGTGAGGATTATCTCGAAGAAGCCCGCACATTTTTCGAGCACCAAGCAGCGCAATAGGCAAACGCCGGACAAAAGAAACCCCGAGAAGTGGGGAGACGACTCGGGGTTAAACGTGGCCTACATAAAGACCCGTAGCAGCAAGCGACAAGCACCGGAGCACAATGCTTGATCCTGCTGTTATGGGGTCTGACTGACAGGGATGCAGGAAGGTTCCCACAAAAAATATTTCATCTTTACAACGCCGCACGTTTGTCCAGTGCTGCGTTGCGCAATGCCGCGATCACACACGGTTCCAGCCGTCCTTCAGCAATCAGAACGTCGCGGTGCAAACCGTCAACGACATCGGTCAGTTGGCGCTTGTCGCTCAGTTGTGCCTGATTGAATTCGCGTTCTACCACAATGGCGCCGCTGCTGTTCTTCAAGGTCACCAGGCATTCGCCATGGGAACCGTTTGGAGACAACGAAACCTGATACGGGCTCAGAGCCTCACCGAGCAATAGACTGATACTTTCCATCTCGATCTCCACTCAATAGTCCGAAAACTGTGTGCCTGGGGCGTGTTCACAATAAATGACCACCGGCCCGAGAAGAAAGTTCTGCATACCGACTACCCCGTTCCTGGAGTGTCACCGGTCTGTCAGAGCATGCACGGCGAAGATGACAGAAAAATAACCGTCCCGGTCAACCCCGCACGGGTGGCGAAGCAGCGATCAGGTAACTGTCGAGCAAACCGCGCATCAACACCGCCGACACCGGCGTTTGCAGGCGCCCCAACAGCCGCAAGTGGTGTTCGCACAGCAAGGGTTCGAGATCGTTCAGCAAGCTCGAAGCCACCGTTCCCAGCAGGATCAGCGCACGCGCCTCATGCTGAACCGCCAGATGATGGATCAGTGCCAGGCCATCGCCGCCCTTGAGTTGCGGATCGCAAATAGCGATGTCGACCGCACCGCGATGGTCCAGCGAAGACAGCGCCGAAGCCAGCGACGGCGCCGTCAGTACGTCGTAGATGCCAATGGCATTGAGCATTTGATGCAATGCCATCAGCTGGAACGGATTGGGTTCAAGTATCAGGACTTTAAGCGAGCGCATAAGCGACCTCTGGAGCGACAATCGCGGACTCTCACCGCAGTTGTTGTCACTCTAGGGCAGCCGTCCTAAGCCTCCCATCGGAAAAGTAGTCGCGTCTTATAGGACATTTCCCATCTTCATTGCAGACATCGACACCCGCTCTCTGTACGGCGCTGAGTGATGTCTGTCCAACCGCCCAAAAGCCCCCGCAGTTTGCCGTCGGCGCTGTAAAACGGCACCGTCCACTGATAGACCTCACGGGGGCCACTCTTGAACTGCAATCGCCGTTTGCTGAAACGCGATTTGCGCGTGCGTAACTGCACCATGAATTCATCGTGCAACATCAGCGCCGTCGCTTCGGGCAGCGCGTTGACCTCGATCAGCAAGCGCCCCAGCACCTGATCCAGTCGAACCGACAGGGCCTCCTCATAGCTACGATTGCACATGATCAGTCGCCCTTGAAGATCACGGACAAACACCGGATCCGGCATGGAGTCGATCAACGCATGCTGAAATGCCAGTTGATCGCCGAGATCCTTTTCCGCCGCGCGCCGCAGTTTGATCACGGCGGCCAGACGCCGATTCCATATCAGCGACAGCAGGCCGAACACGCCAAGCCCGACCATGCCCCAGCAACCCCATTCAAGCATTTGCTGCCAGACTGAAGGTACGGGCGCCGGTGCAATACCTTCCAGCCATTTCAGGCGGATCGCCCGCAGTTCGGCTGCGGGAAACGCTTCAAGGGCCTTGTTGAGAATACTCAGAAGCACTGGCATGCCTTTGCGCACGGCCAGGTTATCCGCTTCCCATTTGCCTTCGACCAGACCGCCGACCTTGAGCAAACCCAGCGGGTAAAGCTGTGCGCCAATTTCGTTTTCGATGGTGGCGTAGGCTTCGCCGCTCTCGACCAGCGCCCGCGCCTCGGCGTAAGTCTTGACCGAGCGGATCTCGATCGAGGGGAAGTCACGCCTGATCATGTCTTCCAGCGCATGCCGGGCCGGCAGCACCAGCACCCGTTTGCTCAATTGCTCGAAAGACTCCAGCCGCGGCGCATCAGCGCGGCCGACGAATACCCAGCCCGCGCCACCGAAGGCGTGGCTGTAATCCAGAAACACCTTGCGCTCCTCGCTCATGGCCAAGGTTGTACTGATATCGGCCGCTGCGCTCTCCAGGCGCTCGAGCATGTGATCCGTTGAGAACGACTCCTGATGCTCAAACTGCAGCCCGGTCATCGCCGTTATGCGCTTGAGCACGTCGTTGTTCAAGCCGCTCCACTGCCCGTGCTCATCCTGAAACAGATACAACGGGTACTGCACCGACGTCACCGTCACCTTGGGGTTGTCGCGAATCCATTGACGCTCGTGTGGAGCCAGTTCGATGGGCTGGACTCTGGACGTCACGGCATCAGCGTGCAGCGCCAATTGCGCCGCCATGCTGCAGCGCATCAACGCCAACAATCCGAACAAAAACAATACACCCAGTGCCGGTTTCAAACCTCTATAAAACAGCATTGCCACTTCCTTCGTGATCGACTCACCCGTCCTTCATGGGTGAAAACCCGAGCAGTGTGGCAGCAGAAACAAAAAAGCCCGTCAGGAGACGGGCTTCAAAATGTGACAGCTTTTAATGGCTCAAAGCGGCTTGCCGCGGTTGCCATGCTGGCTGACAAAGGCTTGCACGGCTTTCAGCTCGTTTGGCAAAACGGTGCAGCGCTCGTTTCGCTCAAACAAATCAGAAAGATGTGCAGGTAGCTCGAGCGCTTTTCCTACACCGGCTTTCTCCACCGCATCCGGGAATTTTACCGGGTGCGCGGTACCGAGGATGACCATTGGAATGTCCAGGCTGCGACGACATTCGCGCGCAGCTTTGACGCCGATGGCGGTGTGCGGATCCAGCACTTCGCCGGTCTGCTCGTAGACTTCGGCGATGGTCTCGCAAGTCTGCGCATCGTCTACGGCCAGCGAGTCGAACAGTTTGCGCGCTTCAGTCCAGCGCTCTTGCTCGACGCTGAAACCGCCGCCCTGCTTGAACGAATCCATCAGACCGGCGATTGCTGCGCCGTTGCGACCGTGCAGGTCGAACAGCAGGCGTTCGAAGTTCGACGAAACCATGATGTCCATCGACGGCGACAGCGTGGCGTGCAGGGTGTCCTTGACGTACTGATTGCCGCTCATGAAGCGGTGCAGAATGTCGTTGCGATTGGTGGCGACGATCAACTGGTTGATCGGCAGGCCCATGTTGCGTGCCAGGTAACCGGCGAAGATATCGCCGAAGTTGCCGGTCGGCACCGAGAACGACACCGAACGCGCCGGACCGCCCAACTGCAGGGCGGCGTGAAAGTAGTAGACGATCTGGGCCATGATCCGCGCCCAGTTGATCGAGTTCACCGCCACCAGACGCGTGCCTTTGAGGAAGCTCTGGTCGGCGAAGCTCGCCTTGACCATTTCCTGGCAGTCATCGAAGTTGCCTTCGATGGCGATGTTGTGGATGTTCTCGCCGAAGATCGTGGTCATCTGACGACGCTGCACTTCGGACACGCGGTTGTGCGGGTGCAGGATGAAGATGTCGACGTTTTCGCAGTGCTTGCAGCCTTCGATGGCGGCCGAACCGGTATCACCGGAGGTGGCGCCAACGATGACGACGCGCTCGCCGCGTTTTTCCAGCACGTAGTCGAGCAAGCGACCGAGCAGTTGCAGAGCGAAGTCCTTGAACGCCAGGGTTGGGCCATGGAACAGCTCCAGCACCCATTCATTGCCATTCAGCTGACGCAGCGGCGCCACGGCGTTGTGCGAGAACACGCCGTAGGTTTCTTCGAGAATCTTTTTGAAATCGGCGTCCGGAATGCTGCCGGTGACGAACGGGCGCATCACCCGGAAGGCCAGTTCGTGATACGGCAGGCCAGCCCAGGAAGCGATCTCTTCCTGGGTGAAACGTGGCAGGTTTTCCGGAACGTACAGACCGCCATCGGTGGCGAGACCGGCCAGCAGGACGTCTTCGAAATTCAGGGCCGGTGCCTGGCCGCGGGTACTGATGTAACGCATGACTGACTCCAATGGAGAGTGTTCACAACAACGGCCCCGTTCACGGGGCCGGTGCAGGACAACAACTTAGTTCAGGTGCTCGACGCGGATCCGCACAACCGGACCGTTGACGCCGGCCAGCGCTTCGAGGGCGGCGATGGCGTCGTTGATGCGCTGCTCGACCACACGGTGGGTCAGCAGGATCATCGGTACCAGACCGTCGTGTTCCTCGACTTCCTTCTGCATGATCGACTCGATGTTGATGCCGCGCTCCGAGAGGATGCTCGCCACCTGAGCGAGAACGCCCGGATGGTCCTTGGCCTGAATGCGCAGGTAGTAAGCGCTTTCGCAGGCTTCGATCGGCAGGATCGGATGGGCCGACAGCGAATCCGGCTGGAAGGCCAGGTGCGGTACACGGTTTTCCGGGTCGGAGGTCATGGCGCGAACCACATCGACCAGGTCAGCGATCACCGACGAAGCGGTTGGCTCCATGCCGGCGCCAGCACCGTAGAACAGCGTCGAACCGGCGGCGTCACCGTTGACCATCACCGCGTTCATCACGCCGTTGACGTTGGCGATCAGACGATCGGCCGGGATCAGCGTCGGGTGTACGCGCAACTCGATACCGGCGGCGGTGCTGCGCGCCACACCGAGGTGCTTGATCCGATAGCCCAGCGCTTCGGCGTAATTCACGTCAGCGGTGGTCAACTTGGTGATGCCTTCGGTGTAAGCCTTGTCGAATTGCAGCGGAATGCCGAACGCAATGGAGGCCAGGATCGTCAGCTTGTGCGCGGCGTCGATGCCCTCAACGTCGAAAGTCGGATCGGCTTCGGCGTAACCCAGTGCCTGAGCTTCGGCCAACACGTCTTCGAAGGTACGGCCCTTCTCGCGCATTTCGGTGAGGATGAAGTTACCGGTGCCGTTGATGATCCCGGCGACCCAGTTGATGCGGTTGGCGGACAGGCCTTCACGGATCGCCTTGATCACCGGAATGCCACCGGCCACGGCCGCTTCGAACGCCACGATCACGCCTTTCTCGCGTGCCTTGGCGAAAATTTCATTACCGTGAACGGCAATCAGAGCCTTGTTCGCGGTGACCACATGCTTGCCATTCTCGATGGCCTTGAGTACCAGCTCGCGGGCAACGGTGTAGCCGCCCATCAGCTCTATGACGATGTCGATCTCAGGGTTCGTGGCCACTTCGAAGACATCGTTGGTAATCGCAATACCGGTCGTCTGGAACTGAGGCTTTGGCGTGCGCATGGCAATTTGTGCCACTTCGATTCCACGCCCGGCACGACGAGCGATTTCCTCGGCGTTGCGCTGAAGTACGTTGAAGGTACCGCCACCGACGGTCCCTAACCCACAGATGCCTACTTTGACCGGATTCACTGTGAACTCCCCATAAAACGGCCGACGCGGGGTCGGCCGGAAAACAACCGCGTGCTCGCGGCTCTCTATTAATGGCCCGGCGATGCTGCTACCGGACCATGATCGTCACGGCTGACCGTGACGATACGAATTACTTCGCGCCCAGCGCCAGTTTGGCGACTTGTGGCGCAGGCTGGTAGCCCGGAATCACTTGTCCGTCAGCCAAAACGATGGCCGGTGTGCCGTTCACGCCGATCGACTGACCGAGGGCGAACTGTTTGGAAACCGGGTTATCGCACTTGGCGGCCTTGATTTCCTTGCCATCGACCATTTTGTCCATCGCGGCTTTCTTGTCTTTCGAGCACCACACGGCTTGCAGCTGCTCATCGCCCGGCGAGTTCAGACCCTGGCGCGGGAACGCGACGTAGCGCACTTCAATGCCGCGCTTGTTCAGCTCAGGCACTTCGGCGTGCAGTTTGTGGCAGTACGGGCAGGTGGTGTCGGTGAACACGGTGATGTGCGATTTGGTTTCGCCCACGGCCGGATAAACCACGGTTTCGGCCACTGGGATGGCATTGATCAGTTTGGAGATGCCCAGGCGTTCGGTCTTCTCGGTCAGGTTGACCGGTTTGCCGTCCTTGAGCTGGAACAGGTAACCCTGAACGATGTACTGGCCGTCGGCGCTGGCGTAGAGCACGCGGCTGCCCTTGAGCTTGACCTCGTACATGCCTGGCAACGGGCTGGCACTGATACTTTCTACCGGAACCTCGAGTTCGAGTTTTTCCAGGCTTTGACGAATCGCTTTGTCGGCCGCGTCATCGGCGACGGCAAAGGTGCTGACCAACGCAATGGCTGCGGCGGCGAAAATCTGGGTCAGACGCATGAGAACTCCTGAAGGCGGACAAATGAAACGATCAGAACGCCCGTGCCGGAACACCGGGTCATAACCGTCCATCGTGCAAACCGGCAAAGCCTAACACATAAGGCCACGGTGGCCGAATGCGCCTGTCGCCATAGATCACACCGCTTTATGTAGGAGCTGCCGAAGGCTGCGATCTTTTGATTTTGTTTTCAAGATCAAAAGATCGCAGCCTTCGGCAGCTCCTACAGGGGAAGGTATGGAGTTAACCTCTTGGATGGTGTTTGGCGTGCAGATCCTGCAATCGAGCGCGGGCGACGTGGGTGTAGATCTGCGTGGTGGACAGGTCGCTGTGGCCGAGCAGCATCTGCACCACGCGCAAATCCGCGCCGTGGTTGAGCAGGTGCGTGGCAAACGCGTGACGCAAGGTGTGCGGCGACAACGACTTGCCGATGCCCGCGACCTTGGCCTGATGCTTGATCCGGTGCCAGAAGGTCTGGCGGGTCATCTGCTCGCCGCGCTGACTGGGGAACAGCACATCACTTGGCCGGCCGCCAAGCAGTTCGCCACGGCCATCACGCATATAACGCTCGATCCAGACAATCGCCTCCTCGCCCATCGGCACCAGCCGCTCCTTGCTGCCCTTGCCCATCACTCGCAACACGCCCTGGCGCAAATTGACCTGCTCCAGCGTCAGACTGACCAGTTCCGTCACCCGCAAACCGCATGCGTACAGCACTTCAAGCATGGCGCGGTCACGCTGGCCGATCGCTTCGCTCAGATCCGGTGCTTTGAGCAGGGCTTCGACGTCGGCTTCCGACAGGGACTTAGGCAACGGCCTACCGAGTTGCGGCATGTCGACGCGCAACGTCGGGTCGACGCTGATCAGCTTTTCCCGCAGCAGATAGCGATAAAAGCCACGCACCCCGGAGAGGAATCTGGCTGTGGAGCGCGGTTTGTAGTTCTGCTCCAATCGCCAGGCCAAATGATCGAGGATCAGCTCGCGACCGGCGTTGATCAGCTGCAGATTTTTCTCCTGCAACCAGCCATTGAACAGCGCCAGGTCGCTGCGATAAGCGCCGCGGGTATTATCGGACAGGCCTTTCTCCAGCCATAGAGCGTCGAGGAATTGGTCAATCAGCGGATGGTCGATGGCAGGCATGGGCGCTCAAGACACACAGCCTCATGGACTGTGCGCAAATGTAGAGTGAACTGTAGGAATGGGCGCTAGTCTTTCATAGCCGGCTAATTCAAGGAACAGGGAGCATCAATGAACGAGCAGCAAATTCTCTTGGCGTTTGGCGGGATCGGCGCAGCGGCGCTGGGTTGCCAATGGCTGGCTTGGCGCCTGAAGCTGCCGGCGATTCTGTTTCTGTTGCTGACCGGCATTCTGGTCGGCCCGGTGCTCGGCTGGCTCGATCCGCAGGAAATGTTCGGGCCGCTGCTGATGCCGCTGGTGTCGCTGGCCGTCGCGCTGATTCTGTTCGAAGGCAGCCTGACCCTGCACCTGTCGGAGTGGAAGGAGATCGGCAGCGTCGTTCATCGTCTGGTGACCATTGGCGCGATCTCGACATGGATCGTCATCGCGGTCGCTACGCACTTCCTGCTCGGTTTCGACTGGATGCTGGCCATCCTGTTCGGCAGCCTGACGCTGGTCACCGGCCCGACCGTGATTGTGCCGATGCTGCGCGTGGTGCGACCGAAAGCCTCGATCGCCAACATTCTGCGCTGGGAAGGCATCGTCATCGACCCGATCGGCGCCCTCCTCGCTGTGGTGGTCTACAGCTTCATCATTGCCAGCGCTGAAGGGCATGGCCTCAAGCAGAGTCTGTTCACCTTTGGCGGCGTGATTCTCTGCGGCGCGGTGTTCGGCATTGTCGGTGGCTGGCTGCTCGGCACGGTAATTCGCCGGCAATGGCTGCCGGAGTATCTGCATAACCTCGCTTCGCTGGCAGCGGTGCTGGGGATTTTCATTGCTTCGAACACCGTGATGCACGAGTCGGGACTGTTGGCGGTGACATTGATGGGCATGTGGCTGGCGAACATGAAGGGCGTGGATGTACGGCACATCCTGCACTTCAAGGAAAACCTCAGCGTGCTGCTGATTTCCGGGTTGTTCATTCTGTTGGCGGCGCGCCTGGATCTGTATGCCCTGATCGGACTGGGGCCGCTGGTGCTGATTCTGCTGTTGGTGATTCAGTTAATCGCCCGGCCGCTGAACGTGCTGCTGAGCACTGCCGGGTCCAGCCTGAGCTGGCGAGAGCGAGCGCTATTGTGCTGGATTGCGCCACGCGGGATCGTTGCGGCGGCGGTTTCGGCGATTTTTGCGATTCGTCTGCATGAGGCCGGTCACGAGGGCGCGTTACTGCTGGTGCCGCTGACGTTTGCGGTGATTATCGGCACCGTTGTGCTGCAGAGCGCGACCGCACGACCGCTGGCACGCTTGCTGAAAGTCGCGGAACCCGCGCCGAGCGGCTTCCTGATTGTCGGCGCGAACGGCCCGGCGCGGGAGTTGGGCAAATCGCTGCAGCAACTGGGCAGCCGCGTGCTGCTGACCGATTCGAGCTGGGAGAATATTCGTGCGGCGCGCATGGAAGGGTTGCCGACGTACTTTGGCAATCCGGCCTCGCAACATGCCGATGCGCATCTGGATCTGGTCGGGCTGGGGCATTTGCTGGCGCTGTCACCGTCGGGTGAACTCAATACCTTGGCGGCGATGCGGTTCCGTCATGACTTTGGGCATCAGCGTTTGTTCGGTCTGGCCAGCGGTCATGAGAGTCGGCGCAGCGATAAACATCGGGCGAGTCTGGAACATCGAGGCAATCAGTTGGGCAGCGAGGCGTTTACTTACGCGAAGCTGGCCAGTCAGATGGGTCAGGGGGCTGAGCTGTACAGCACGACGCTGACAGATGGTTTCGGATGGGAGGATTACCGCGCACTGCACGGCAATCGCGCCACGTTGTTGTTCATGCGTGATGACAGCGGCTGGGTGCATGTGGTGACGCCGGAGACGGCGGTAAAGCCTGGGGCGGGATGGACGCTTCTGGCGTTGATTCAGCCTGAGGCCAGCGGCGCCTGAGCTGACGCCTTCGCGAGCAGGCGCGCTCCCACAGTGATCGGGGTGAACATAACATTTGTGTCAGGCAAAGAACCTGTGGGAGCGAGCCTGCTCGCGAATGGCGCGACTGGGTATCAGATCAGGCCGCAAAACCCGGCAGCACCGGCACCGGCCGCTTGTCATCATCAATGGCAACAAAGCTGAACTGCCCATGAATCGCCTTCTCGCGGCCATCGCAGCTCATGCTCTCGACAAACACTTCCACCTCAACCTTGAGGCTGGTATTGCCGACTTTGATCACCTTCCCGACCAGTTCAACGATGGAGCCGGCCGGGATCGCGTGGTTGAAGTCGATACGGTCGGTGGACACGGTCACCAGTGGCAAGCGGCAGAAGCGTGTGGCGGTAATGAACGACACCTCATCCATCCACGCCAGCGCAGTGCCGCCGAACAGGGTGTTGTGGTGGTTGGTGGTCGGCGGGAAGACAGCCTTGGTTACGCGAGTCACCGAGAGTTCGGTGCGGCGCTGGATTTCCTGGTCGCGGGTGGTCATGAAATAGACTCGATATCTGGCTTCCGAATACAAGCAAGATCAAAAGATCGCAGCCTTCGGCAGCTCCTACAGGATGGGGGCAGTTTTATTGCGGGCAACAAAAAAGCAGCCCGTAGGCTGCTTTTTTCTGCATCGGAAGCTGGACTTAAGCCAGTTTTTCCTTGATGCGAGCTGCTTTACCCGACAGGTCGCGCAGGTAGTACAGCTTGGCTTTACGTACGTCACCGCGACGTTTAACAGCCATGCTGTCGATCTGCGGGGAGTAGGTCTGGAAAGTACGTTCTACGCCAACACCGTTGGAGATTTTACGAACGGTGAACGCACTGTTCACGCCGCGGTTACGCTTGGCGATTACAACGCCTTCGAACGCTTGCAGACGGGAACGATCGCCTTCCTTCACTTTCACCTGAACGACAATAGTGTCGCCTGGGGCGAAGGTAGGGATTTCTTTGGTCATCTGCTCTGCTTCGAGTGCAAGGATGATTTTGTTGGTCATGCTGTGCTCCTAAGGTAAATCGTTCGATCTACCATCGATACGTTGTTAACTATCGTCCCGCTCGCGGATGTATTCCTCGAGCAGCTTCTTCTCTTCTCCAGAAAGCGAGCGGCTTTCCAGAAGATCGGCGCGTCGTTCAAAGGTCCTACCAAGGGACTGCTGTAAACGCCAACGCCGGATATGCGCGTGATTGCCACTCAGCAACACGTCGGGAACACGCTGATCCGCATACACCTCAGGTCGGGTGTAGTGCGGGCAATCCAGCAGACCATCCGTAAAGGAATCTTCCTCAGCGGAATCCGCATGCCCTAAAGCTCCAGGCAGCAGTCGTGTAACCGCATCGATCAGGACCATCGCCGGCAGCTCGCCGCCAGACAGTACATAGTCGCCAATCGACCACTCTTCATCGACATGAGCCTCAATAAAGCGCTCGTCAATGCCTTCATAACGGCCGGCAATCAGGATCAATGCATCCGATTGTGCCAGCTCGCGTACCGCCGACTGATTCAGTTGACGGCCTTGGGGGGACAGGTAAATCACCTTCGCCGCCTCCCCGGCTGCTGCCTTGGCCTGAACCAGAGCATCTTCCAGGGGCTTGATCTTCATCACCATGCCCGGACCACCGCCAAACGGGCGATCGTCCACAGTGTGATGCCGATCCGTCGTGTAATCCCGCGGGTTCCAACAGGTCAGCTGCAAGAGCCCCTGTTTGACCGCTCGACTGGTGATGCCGTAGTCGCCGATGGCGGAAAACATCTCGGGAAACAAACTGATCACTTCTACGCGCAAGTTAGCCACGCTTAGAAGTCCGCGTCCCAATCCACCTTCATCTCGCCCGCGGCCAGGTCAACGGCCAACACACATTGCGCCGTATAGGGCAACAAGCGTTCGCGATCATCCAGGCTGCCAGCGCAAGGCTTGACTACCATTACATCATTGGCGCCGGTTTCCAGAAGATGATCGACTTTCCCGAGCATTTGCCCCAGTTGATCGATAACCTTCAGACCTTCCAGCTGGTACCAGTAGTACTCGCCGTCGGTCAATTCAGGGAACAGGTTGCGCGGCACGCAGATCTCATAACCGGCCAGAAGACGAGCTTCTTCACGATCATCAAGACCCTTGAGCTTTGCGACCAGGAACTTATCGCTCCCGCGTCCACTGACCAGCTCGACCTGTTTGACATTGCCTTCACGCTTGAGCGTCCAGGTTTTGTACTGCAACAGGTTTTCAGTCGGATCAGTAAAGGAATAAACCTTCACTTCGCCGCGAACGCCATGAACAGAATAAATTTTGCCAATAACGATCAAATCATCGGCAACAGCAGGCGTCGCGTTCATATTGCTCAGGCCGCAGCCTTTGCAGATTCCTTCAGCAACTGAGCAACACGCTCAGAAGGCTGTGCACCAACGCTCAGCCAGTAGGCTACGCGCTCTTGGTTCACGGACAGACGGATTTCCTGACCACGGGCAACAGGGTTGAAGAAACCAACCTGTTCTTTGTGGGAGCCGTCACGCGGGTTACGCGAGTCGGTTACGGTCAGGTGGTAAAACGGGCGCTTTTTGGAGCCGCCAAGGGCAAGACGGATTGTTAGCATGTGAACATCGTTCCTGTAGTCGGTGCTGCAAATCTAAATGCACAGCGGGCATGGGTGCCCGAAAGGCCGCATATTCTAAGGAATATCCGGACTTTTGCAAATGACTTTTTCCGGCGCCTATGGCATGCCGTGCAGATCTGCATATAGAGCCGTCGATGAAAACGGCCAGTCAGCTCCCGCCGAGTGCGGGTTTGCTGTTGATCCTGCGTCCTTGCAGGGTCTGCGCCGGTGCGACGACCGGCGAAGTCTTGGTGTCCTGCCTCACCCGTTTCGCTCACTTTTGACGAGCAGAATGGGTGAGACGGGACACCTTACATTTTCGGCATGCCGCCGCCGGGCAACATTCCGCCCATGCCGCGCATCATTTTCGCCATTCCGCCCTTGGCGGAGAATTTCTTCATCATCTTCTGCATCTGCTTGTGCTGCTTGATCAAGCGACCGATGTCCTGCACCTGAGTGCCGGAACCCATGGCGATCCGGCGCTTGCGCGAACCGCTGATCAGCTCAGGGTCACGGCGCTCGGCCGGGGTCATGGAGTTGATGATGGCTTCCATCTGTTTGAATTGCTTCTCTGCGGCGTTCTGGGCATTGCCCATTTGTGACAAGTTGACGCCGCCGATGCTCGGCAGTTTGTCCATGAGCCCGCCCAGGCCGCCCATGTTCTTCATCTGTTGCAGCTGATCGCGGAAGTCTTCGAGGTCGAAGCCCTTGCCCTTCTTCAGCTTCTTGGCCAGTTTGTCGGCCTTGTCTTTATCGAGGGTCGCTTCAGCCTGTTCGATCAGGCTGAGCACGTCGCCCATGCCGAGAATCCGCGAAGCGATACGCTCAGGATGGAACGGATCGAGCGCTTCGCTCTTCTCGCCCATACCGATGAACTTGATCGGCTTGCCGGTGATGGCGCGCACCGATAGTGCGGCACCGCCACGGGCGTCGCCGTCGACCTTGGTCAGGATCACACCGGTCAGCGGCAGGGCATCACCGAAGGCCTTGGCCGTGTTGGCCGCGTCCTGACCGGTCATGGCGTCGACCACGAACAGGGTTTCGACCGGGTTGATCGCGGCGTGCAGCGCCTTGATCTCGCCCATCATCTCTTCGTCGATGTGCAGACGACCGGCGGTATCGACGATGACCACGTCGATGAATTTCAGTTTTGCTTCTTTAATAGCGGCGGTGGCGATGTCGACCGGCTTCTGGCTCAGGTCGGACGGGAAGAACGTCACGCCGATGTCGTTGGCCAGGGTTTCCAGCTGTTTAATAGCCGCAGGACGGTAAACGTCCGCCGACACGACCATGACCGACTTCTTCTTGCGCTCTTTAAGGAAGCGCGCCAGTTTGCCAGCGGTGGTGGTTTTACCCGCACCTTGCAGACCGGCCATCAGAATGACGGCTGGCGGCACAGCGCTCAGGTTCAAATCTTCGTTGGCCGCGCCCATCAGGCTTTCGAGTTCGGCCTGGACGATCTTCACGAACGCCTGGCCCGGCGTCAGGCTGCGCGACACCTCGGTGCCGACAGCGCGCTCCTTGACCGAATTGACGAAGTCCTTGACCACCGGCAGGGCGACGTCGGCTTCGAGCAACGCCATGCGCACTTCACGCAGGGTGTCTTTGATATTGTCCTCGGTCAGCTTCGCCTTGCCGGTGACATGGCGCAGCGTCTGCGAGAGACGGTCGGTTAAGTTTTCAAACATTGCGCGATCCTTTCAGGCCCTGTGTAGACCGGGATAATGGCGGCCCAGACCGGAATCAACATGTGCTCGGCGAGCCTGCGGCGTGGGCAGGTCGCGGATTATAGCGAAGACTGCGGCTGGCGGACACCTCGCTGTCAGCTTCCTGAGTCTTTCGTGCGATGGCGGTTCTATGCCAAACTCAGCGCCTTTCGGGCTTGCCTAACAGGATTTATGCTCCCCTTGTCACCCAGTTTGCTGACCACCCTCGCCGCCGCCCTTCTATATGCCGCTGCGACCCTTTATCAGAGCACCCGCTTGGCCACTGGCGCCAAGGCGAACAAGCGCCTGTTGGTTAGCCTCGGCGCCTTCGCCGTGGTGGCCCACGCCGCCAGCCTGCTCACGCATTTGCTGACCCCGATCGGTCTGGGCCTGGATTTTTTCAGCGCCTCCAGCCTGATTGCCGCGGCGGTCATCGCGCTGACGCTGATCGCCTGCTCGCGGATCCCCGTGGAAAACCTGCTGGTGCTGCTGTTCCCGCTCGGCGCCATCACCGTACTGCTGGCGCAATTCGCGCCGACCGGTACGGTGCAGATCATCGATGAAGAGCCGGGCATCCTCGCGCACATTCTGTTGTCGATCCTTGCGTACGGCATGTTCACCATCGCGGTGTTCCAGGCCTTGCTGCTACTGGTGCAAGATCACCAGCTCAAGCACAAGCACCCGTCCGGACTGATCAAGAACTTCCCGCCGCTGCAAACCATGGAAAGCCTGTTGTTCGGTTTCCTCTGGGCCGGCTGGACGCTGCTGTCGCTGTCGCTGATCTCCGGCTGGCTGTTCGTCGAGAACCTGTTCGCCCAGCATCTGGTGCACAAGACCCTGCTGGCGTGCCTGGCCTGGATCGTGTTCAGCGTGCTGCTGTGGGGCCGCAACCGTCTCGGCTGGCGCGGTCACAAGGCAATTCGCTGGACCCTCGCCGGTTTCTGCCTGCTGATGTTGGCGTATTTCGGCAGCAAACTGGTTCGTGAATACATCCTGCACATCTGACGGGCGGCATAAATGGACGGTTTGCCCATAGGGCCGATGCTCGCGGTATTTGTCCTGCTGATTTTATGGTCAGGGCTGTTTACTGCCGTCGAAATCGCGCAACAGCAGCTGCTCGCGCAACGCACCGCCTCGCGCGCCAGCGATAAACCGCTGGCGAAGCTGAGCTTCCCGCTCGACAGCCTGATTCTCTGCAACACCCTGTGCCGCGCACTTGCCGTGGTGATTGCGACGTTGCTGGCAATTTTCCTCTGCGAAGAAAACGGCCCATGGGCAGCCTGCCTGGGTGTTGGCGCAATACTGCTGGTGTTCGCCGATTATTTCCCGCGCAGCGTCGCCCAACGGTATCCGGATGCGGTGCTGGCATTTGGCAATACCTTGTTGGCGGTGCCGCTGAAGATTATTTATCCGGTTGCCTGGCTGTTCAGCCGCGTCAGCGGATTGCTCATGCGCCCGTTTGCGCGCAAAACCCAAGTGGTGCAGCAGAGCGAAGACGATCTGCCTTCTGATCGTCACGATGATCCCGAGCATCCCGTTCACGCTCACCCGGTTTCCGGTATTCATGCGTTGGACAACATCACGGTCAACGACATTCTGGTGCCACGCAGTGACGTCGACGGCATCAACCTCGACGATTCGATCGAAGAAATCATCGAACAACTGCGCCACAACAAGCGCACCCGCCTGCCGGTGTTTCACAGCGACATCAATCAGGTTGAAGCGGTGCTCAACACCCGGCAGATCCGCCATCTGCTGAACAACGCTGATCTGACCCGCGAAGCGCTGCTGGCCGCCAGTTACGAACCGTACTTCGTGCCGGAAAGCACACCGTTGCAACTGCAGTTGCTGAACTTCCACAAGCAGCAACGGCGCTTGGGCATGGTGGTGGATGAGTACGGTGAAGTGCTCGGCATCGTGACACTGGAAGACATTCTCGAAGAAATCGTCGGCGAATTTGAGAGCGAGCACAGCCTGGATAACCCGCATATTCATCCGCAGACTGACGGGCGGATGGTGATTGATGGCACAGCTTCGATTCGCGAATTGAACAAATGTCTGGGTTGGCATTTGCCGAGTGATGGGCCGAAGACGCTGAACGGGTTGGTGACTGAGGCGCTGGAAACGATTCCGGCGAGTGCAGTTTGTTTGAAGATCGGGCGTTATCGACTGGAGATTCTTGAGACTGAGGAGAACCGGGTGAGCAAAGTGCTGATCTGGCATACCTCGTCTGTGCCTGCTTTGGTGCCGGCCAGGTAAAAGATCAAAAGATCACAGCCTTCGGCAGCTCCTACCCTGCGATCTTTTGCTCTTGTTTGATCGTTAGCCCCCTTCCTATAATCAAATCAGCTTACCCAAGCCCCGCCAAACCGCGTGCTTACCCCGCACCCGACAGGTTTCGGCCATTTCATATGCAATCCGGCGACTGTTCCTACCTGAAACAGCGACCGCGCCTCATCCCACATCCCTGGGTGCTCGACCATAATAATTCGCTCCAACGGAGCTCATGACTGTCAGGGATCACCGCATGACGACCAGTACCGCTTTCAGCGACACCGCGCCTGCCCAACCGACCAACTCCGCCACCCGCGTGGCGACGGCGAGTTTTATCGGCACCGCGATCGAGTTCTACGATTTCTACGTTTACGCCACCGCCGCCGCGCTGGTGATCGGGCCGGTATTCTTTCCGCAGACGTCC
>NZ_AKJR01000023.1:0-34830 GCF_000282235.1 Pseudomonas sp. GM24
TCGGCTCGGTATTCCAGGTCGGCGTATCGCCAACAACCGACTCGGTCAGTCCCCTCTCCCTCTGGGAGAGGGCTAGGGTGAGGGGCTTTTGGCGGTATACGCAGGCCACACTTTTGACGTCAAATTTCGAGCCCGAAAATCGGTGGTCATTTATCGACTACGCCTCTAAAGTGGCAGCCGGTCTGTAGAGTAGGACACTCGGTCAGCCTCTTATCGCACGGTGAGTCAACGATTGACCCATAACGCCATTCAACGTCTTTTGCTCAAACGCTTTGCCCTCGCTGCGGCCACCTATGGATTGGCTTTGCTGCTGCTGTGGCTGTCGTTTTTCACGGGTCATTACGAGCAGTCCCTGACTTCTGTGGCCGTCGGCAGTGCGCTGGTGGTGATCAGCCAGTCGGTGCTGTTTGCACTGTTCTGGAGCGGGCGCAATCTGCGCTTTGCCGATCCCAGCCTGACCGAAGCACAGGTGCTGATCGGTCTCGGCTGGCAGACCTGGCTGATCGCCCATCTGGATGAAGCCCGCGGCGCCTTTCTGGTGTTCTACGTGTTGATCCTGCTGTTCGGCCTGTTCCATCTCAGTCGACGGGCGTTCATACGCTGTGCCTTGCTGGTGTTCTTCAGTTTCTGTGCCATCACGCTGTGGGACGGCTACTACTTCCGCTTGCGCGAGCCGGCGCTTGCCGCCTTGCAGGTGTGCATTCTGGCGATGGTGCTGGCGTGGCTGGTGCTTTACGCGCGCTTCGTCCAGGTTTCGCGACAACGCCAGCGCCAGCGCCGGTTTGCCTTGCAGGCGCATCAGGACACCCTGCGCGGGATGATGCGTCAGCTGGAAGATCTGGTCGCCACCGATGAGCTGACCGGGCTGTTCAATCGTCGGCATTTTCTGCGCCTGGCCTCGCGAGAGCTCAATGCCATGGACGACGATGTCGTGCATGGCCTGGCGTTGATCGACCTCGACCACTTCAAACGCATTAACGACCTGCACGGTCATGCGGCGGGCGATCAGGTGTTGCAGGCCTTCGCCGGCGTTGCTCAAGCATGCCTGCGCGACGGCGATGTGCTGGCGCGTTATGGTGGTGAGGAATTCGTTGTGTTGTTGCCCGATTGCGATGCCGAACGGCTGACCGCGTGTTGCGAGCGTCTGCGTATCGCCTTCACCGACGTTGAACTGGTCGGCCTGAATGTGCGCAACCTCAGCCTGTCGGCCGGCATGACGCTGTTGACGTTGGGCGATGATCTGGACGATGCCTTACAGCGCGCCGATCAGGCCTTGTATCGGGCCAAGCGTGACGGGCGCAATCGTTGTGCGGCCGCGTGGGAGAACGTCGATGCCTGAACTTCGCGTCGGTGAACGACAATGGTCAGTGGCCGCGGGCAGCAATCTGCTCGATGCACTCAATCAGCATGGCGTCGCGGTGCCTTACAGCTGCCGCGCCGGCAGTTGCCATGCCTGTCTGGTGCAATGCGTGCAAGGCCTGCCGGCTGACAATCGGCCGGACGCCTTGAGCGCCGAGCAGCGTCAGGAGGGCTGGCGCCTGGCGTGTCAGTGTCAGGTCGTCGAAGATTTGCAGGTGCATACGTTCGACCCGATCACCGACGGTCGCCCGGCAGTGGTCGAAGCGCTGGACTGGCTCAGCGACAGCGTCCTGCGTTTGCGCCTGACCCCGCAGCGGCCGTTGCGCTACAGCGCCGGGCAACATCTGGTGCTGTGGATCAATCACATCGCGCGGCCGTATTCGCTGGCAAGCCTGCCGGAAGAAGACCGCTTTCTCGAATTCCATCTCGATTGCCGCCAGCCCGGTGAATTCAGTGATGCCGCACGGCGCTTGCAGATCGGCGACCCGATCCGCCTCGGCGAACTGCGTGGCGGCGCCTTGCATTACGACCCGGACTGGCACAACCGGCCGCTGTGGCTGCTGGCCGCCGGCACCGGTTTAGGCCCGCTGTTCGGCGTGCTGCGTGAAGCCTTGCGTCAGGATCACCAAGGCGCGATCCGCGTCATTCACGTCGCCCATGATGCGGGCGAGCATTATCTGGGCAAACCCCTTGCTGCGCTGGCTGCACAGCGGGAAAACCTCAGCGTCGAGTTGTGGACAGCGGCCGAGTCAGCCGCCGCTTTGGCGCAACTGCGCCTTGTTTCCCGACAAACCCTGGCCTTAGTCTGCGGCTCGACGGCCAGTGTCGATGCCTTCGCCCGACGTCTGTACCTGGCCGGATTGCCGCGCAACCAACTGCTGGCCGACGTATTTTTGAGCCGTGGTTGAGCGCTGAATTTCAGACGCGAGACACGCCATGACTGATGCCATCCTGCTGGAACGCGAACGCGGTTTGCTGACCCTGCGCCTCAACCGCCCGGACAAGAAAAACGCTCTGACCCGCGCCATGTACAGCCGTCTCGCCGAGGCGCTGAAGCAGGCCGATGGCGACCCTGAAATCAACGCCGTGCTGATCACCGGCAGTGCCGAGTGCTTCACCGCCGGTAACGACATCGCCGACTTTGTCCAGCAACCGCCGAGCGACCTCGACAGTCCGGTGTTTCACTTCATGCTCAATTTGCTCGAATGCCGTAAACCGGTGATAGCGGCTGTGGCCGGCGCGGCGGTGGGCATCGGCACCACGCTGTTATTGCATTGCGATTTGGTCTACGTCAGCCGCGATGCGCGGTTGCGCATGCCGTTCGTCAATCTTGGATTGTGTCCGGAATTCGGCTCCAGCCTGATTCTGCCGCGTCTGCTCGGCCAGGCCAAAGCAGCAGAGCTTTTGTTATTGGGCGAAGGCTTTACCGGTGAACAGGCGGCGGCGTGGGGCATTGCCACCGAAGCATTGGGCAGTGGCGATGCGGCGTTGCGCAAGGCACGGGAGGTGGCGTTGCGTTTCGACGAACTGCCGGCTGAGGCGGTGCGTATCAGCAAGCAATTGATGAAGGCGCCGGATCGCGAGTTGATTCGTAAGGTGATCGAGGAGGAGGGCGCATTGTTCACTCAAAGACTGCGCTCGCCGGAAGCGTTGGCGGCGTTGACCGGATTTATCAAACGACATTGAAAAGCCAGCCCTCACTCAGAGGGAGAGGGAGCCGACCGAGGTGTAATGCGTTATACATCGACTTGAAAGAACCGGTCGGATTCAGCGCAGAGATAACAGGTCGGTGCAATTCTGCAATATCCCTCAATCGGTTCATCCTCCCTCAATCGGTTCCTTCTCCCTCGGGGTCCCTCTGGGAGAGGGCTAGGGTGAGGGGCTTTCGATTCAACGCAGACAACAAAAAGCCCCGGCACTCACATGCCGGGGCTTTGGTTTTTCAGCGTGTCACTCAGACCTGCGGGTCGCCCACGTGCAGGATCTTCATGCCGTTGGTGCCGCCGGTGGTGTGGTAGCTGTCGCCTTTGGTCAGGATGACCCAGTCGCCTTTTTCCACAACGCCGCGCTTGACCAACTCGTCGATCGCCTTTTGGCTGACTTCGTGCGGTTCCAGCGAAGCCGGGTCGAACGGTACGGTATACACGCCACGGAACATCGCTGCGCGCGCCTGTGTTTCACGGTGCGGCGAGAACGCATAGATCGGCACCGAAGAGCGGATACGCGACATGATCAGCGGGGTGTAGCCACTTTCGGTCAGCGCGATGATCGCTTTGACGCCCGGGAAGTGGTTGGCGGTGTACATGGTCGCCAGTGCGATGCTTTCGTCGCAGCGGGTGAATTCCTTGCCGATGCGGTGGCTGGAGGTTTTACCGGTCGGATGCTTTTCAGCGCCGACGCAGATGCGCGCCATTGCCTGCACAGCTTCCAGCGGGTACTGGCCAGCGGCGGATTCGGCCGAGAGCATCACGGCGTCGGTGTAGTCGAGCACGGCGTTGGCCACGTCGGACACTTCGGCGCGGGTCGGCATCGGGTTCTGGATCATCGACTCCATCATCTGGGTCGCGACGATCACAGCCTTGTTGTGGCGGCGTGCGTGCAGAATGATTTTCTTCTGAATGCCCACCAGCTCGGCGTCGCCGATTTCCACACCCAAGTCACCACGGGCAACCATCACCGCGTCGGACGCCTTGATCAGGCCGTCGAGGGTTTCGTCGTCGGCCACGGCTTCGGCACGTTCGATCTTCGCCACCAGCCAGGCGGTACCGCCGGCTTCGTCGCGCAGTTGACGGGCGTATTCCATGTCGGCAGCGTCACGCGGGAAGGACACCGCGAGGTAGTCGACTTCCATTTCAGCGGCGAGCTTGATGTCGGCCTTGTCTTTTTCCGTCAGGGCCGGTGCAGTCAGACCGCCACCGCGACGGTTGATGCCTTTGTGGTCGGACAGCGGGCCGCCGATGGTCACGGTGCAATGCAGTTCAGTGGCGGTGGCGGTATCAACGCGCATCACCACGCGGCCGTCGTCGAGCAGCAGCTCGTCGCCCACGCCGCAGTCCTTGACCAGATCCGGGTAGTCGATGCCGACCACTTGCTGGTTGCCTTCGGTCAACGGATGGCTGGTGGAGAAGGTGAACTGGTCACCGATCTTCAGCTCGATCTTTTTGTTGGCGAATTTGGCGATACGGATTTTCGGGCCTTGCAGGTCACCGAGCAGGGCGACGAAGCGACCGTGCTTGGCTGCGAGGTCACGCACCAGCTTCGCGCGAGCCTTGTGCTCGTCGGGGGTGCCGTGGGAGAAGTTCAGACGGGCAACGTCCAGACCAGCCAGAATCAGCTGTTCGAGAACTTCCGGCGAGTTACTGGCCGGGCCAAGGGTAGCGACGATTTTGGTACGACGGACGGACATGCAAAGACTCCTGAGTTCAAGCGCTAGCGAAGGCTACTATGCTCTTGGGGTGTAGTCATTGTTCGTTTGCACTACTTAATGTTTTCTTTATTGAACTCGACAACTGGCGCAAACACTTCTGAAGATTTCTCGGCAAGGGTCGATACAGAGCACAAGACAGGAGAACCCTCATGCGATTCGTACCCATTGCCGCCCTTGCCCTCAGCGTCCTCGCCGTTTCGGGCTGCACCCGTTGGTCGATGAACCATCATTTGAACAACGCCTACAGCGCCTATGACCGTGGCAATTGCGAGCAGGTCATGCTCGAACTGTCCAAGGTCGAACGCGCCAGCCGCGCCCGTCCGTACGTGTGGCCGGAAGTGTCGATGATGCGCGGCCAGTGCCTGGAACGGCAGAAAATGTTTGTCGACGCGGCGCAGACCTACCAGTTCATCATCGCCTCGTACCCGAACAGCGAATACGCCTACCGCGCCCGTGCCCGTCTGGAAACCTTGCAGAGCCTGGGCCACTACCCGACGCGCAGTGCCGCTGCCGTGGTACGACCGACCCGTTTCTGATGACAGTTGTCATACAAAATCTGGCTGTGTGTACAAGCTGAGCTATAGTCGAATAACCCGGATTCAGCGTCAGGTTCCTGAATCCGGAGCAACACCCGCGACTGGCAGTTGTAAGGTGACGGCGACGTAGCGACCGTTACACCGGAAGCGGGGAGAGCGGCCGGCGAAACCGGCTCGTTCCGAAGCAAAGGTGCGGCTCTGTGATGGAGCCTTGCATGGCGAACTGCGCATGTTTACCGAACGGATCGAACGGCATCAGTTGCCGTATTTCCTCAGAGTGTTCAACAGCGTCACCGACAAGCCCATCGGTTTTCTCGGCAACCTCTCCGAAGACGGGCTGATGCTCATCAGCCAACTGCCCATGATGGTCGGTGTGGATTTTCAGTTACGCCTGAAAATCCCCGCCAGCGATGGCTGTCAGCAGGTAATCGACCTCACGGCGTGTTGCGTGTGGTGTCACGAAGACGCCACACCGCTGCACTACGACGCCGGCTTCGTCCTGCAACGCGCGCCGCCGGAATTTGGGCAACTGGTGCAGGCGTTGCAGCGCTATTTCAGTTTTCAGCCGTTGCCGGCTTCTGCCTGATTCAAAACCGCTAAAAGCTTTGCGAGCAGGTTCACTCCCACACTGGATCCGGTGCACCTGCATCCTGTGAGAGCGGGTTTGTCCGCGAAAGCGTCTTCACTGGCACGCGCTTATTAACGGTCGGGTTGCATCAATTGCGCCCGCTCGTTATTCAGCCTTCTCTCTCAGAAACAGTTTCCGATCAGTCAGTTGATCGACAACTGATCAGGGGTTATCCGACCGAAACAAGTCGGTTTATTCGCTGGAAAAAATACCGTTCGTCGGGACTGTCAGATCTTACAGGTGTGCACTTGCACAGGCTGAGCGTTCAATGTTTTTGCAACAGGAACAAATCAGCTCAGCAAAGTGCGGAGGTTTTTATGAGTGACAAGAGAAAAAAACTGACAACTTCAAATCCGGACGGTCTTGAGGACGTCAGCGCTACTCAGTCGATTTCAGAGGAGGAGTTCAAGTCGATCGATAGTGCTCAGACAGTCACCAAAACACTGCGCGTCAGTGTGGGTAACTTTATAGGTGATCTGACTTTTAGCTATTGGTGGAAACATGGTGGAGGTTTGTTTTATTGCTATTCCTCACAATATCGTATTACCCAGTTGGTTAATCAAGGAGGTAACAAAGCAAACTTGCATTTTAGTTTCGACTCTAGGCAATGGTGGGGCAACGACTCCCCTGATGCCATGTGGCAGGACGGCGAGTGGCATAGCTATCCTCGCGGTGGATGGATTGCTGCCAACGGACGTGCTCGAGTCTTTATCAGATACATCTTCGATAGAGGGGATGCGTCTGATCCAGTGGGCTCCAATGAAATTTGGGTGGACTTTAGTATTTGAATGATGTTTGGCTTTTTTATGTAAAGTCTTAAACAACAGGGAGGCTGCAGATGATTACTGAAGGCGAGTCAGAGGGAGTGCTGATTACTTCGATTACAACTCCGGTGAATAATGCCTATGTGAGAAATGGCGATATTTTCGTTGCCGGTAATTCAGATGTTAACTTCCCTATCGTTTTGCGTATGTTCAGTGTAAATGACGAGGTCGCTGCCGAAACGATTACGCCAAAAAATGGGCGCTGGGACACTGTGATAAAGGGCGTGTTCCGACCCGGTCAATACAGGCTTGAGCTCCAGCCGGTTGGTGGCGTGAAGGTGACGGTGAATCTACGCGTCACACCAGTGACGATCATCTCTCCCGTTTCCGGAGAGGAAGTCGACGAACAATTCTCCATACGAGGAGCCGGTGGCGAGTATGGCTTGGGGGCGGTGAGGGTGCATAACGCATCGACTGGCGGGGTCTTGGGCAATGCTGACATTCAACCCGATGGGACGTGGGAAAAGCGCTTGACGCTATCAGGTAACAGCGCGTCTTACTTTGCCACGCAAATCATCGGCGATTTTCCTTCGCCCCTATCTGCAACGATCAATGTCACGAGCAGATCGACGCCCGTCATCACCAGCCCGGTTGAGCCTTTACAGAATTGCTCTTTCTCGATCGGTGGCACGCAGGGCTGGCCCGGCTCAGTCATGCAGATTTTCAAGGATCTATCGACCATTCAAGTGGGGGAAGATGCAGTATCCGCTGCCAACTGGTTTGCTCCAGTCATTGTCGAGCCAGGCCCCGTCTCGCTTGTCGCGATGCAAACCTTTGGCGGCGTACCGTCCAAGAGAAGCGCCCCCCGCTCTTTCCGAATCCGCCCTCCCAAACTGGCAGAACCTGAGGTCACCTTTCTTCCTGATACAAGCTTGAAGTTCTCCGGCTCCGGCCATTTCGATCAAAACCTCTCGACCGAAATCCAGTTCTCTGCCAGCGACGGCTCGCTGCCTTTGCCTTCCAACGTCCGCGTCAATGCCCAGGGCTATTGGGAAACGGCCCCCGTTGTCTGGTCTCTGGGCAGCTACGATGTGACGTTGATTCAAAAGATCGCCGACAACGCCAGTGGCTGGATCGAATCGCAGCCTCTTGAGTTCAAAGTCTGCAACGACATGCCGGATATCACCGAGGCGAGCTACACCGAGGAGTATCTACCGGTCTTCAGCGGCAAAGGTTATACAGGTGCCACCGTCTCGCTCAGGTTTCCCGATACAAACGAGGCTGCACGGAGTGTAGTGGTCGTGAACGGCCAATGGTCGACGTCTGCTTTGGTTGAGTGGGGCCCAACCAACAAGCGGGAAGTGCGCATTACACAGCATCTTGGAAACCATCCTTCGCAACGTCCTTTCATCCTGTACGTCACGATTCCACCGCTGGCGCCAGGCGTGGATGATCTTGGCGAAGAGGGGCTGGAGCCGGTATTTCGCGGCACTTGCTTGTCGGGCGCCACGGTGAGCATCAGGTTCAGCGACGATACCGAGACGCATGTGGCGACCGTGACGGGATCCACCTGGACATTTCAGCGACCAACCCCGTTCGAGGCAAATATCGAACATGCCGCGGAGGTCACGCAAACAATCCTCGATCTCCTTTCAAAACCGACCTCGAAAACCTTCACTGTCCACAGAGTCATGTTGCAACCGCTCATTGTCGCGCCGGGATCCGGCTCGGAAGTGGGGTTCGACGTCACCATTGAAGGTGATAACGGCATGCAGGGCGCGGTGATGCAATTGCATGACAACCAGATAGGCGCAACGCTGGGTGATCCGCTCGAATTGCTTGAGGAGGGCAAATGGTCTATCCAGTTGCTCGGTCTGGACCTGAGGGAATATTTCCTCCATGCGCAGCAGACGCTCAACGGGCGAGATTCGGCAAACAGTGCTGAGCACAGGCTCAAGGTGGTAGTGCCGCCGCCTCGATTCACGACGCCGATCCCTGGCGGAAGAGCGCCGCGCACTTCGAAAATTGCTGGAACCGGCAGAGCTACCGCGCGGGTGGAGGTCTGGCTGGAAGGCGCTACTGAGCCATTGCTGACGGATATTGAGGTGAACGCGTCAGGCAACTGGGATGCCGAAGTGAGTTTGCCGGTGGGCAACACGACCATCTGGGCTTTTCAAACCTTCGTCCACGATGGCATTGCGCAGCGCTCTCAGGCCAATGAGCGTTTGCGTTACAAGGTTGTGCCGGCGGCTCCGTTTATCGAAACCCCGACTGCCGATGACCATGTCGGCCGACGGGTCGTGGTCTCGGGTTTTGCGACGCCCGGCGACACCGTGACCGTGACGCTGGGTAGCGACCAGGCCAGCGCCGAGGTGCGGGAAAACCGGACGTGGTCGGTAACGCTGGAGCCCGGTCAAGACGAGGGCAATCATGAGCTGGACGCTGTGGCGGCTTGCGAAGGGTTTATATCCGATAGCGCGAAACGCACGCTTCAGCTGGCAACTTATCTGCCCACCGTTGAGATCCCAGAACCGGGACGCTGGGTCAGCAACCCGGTGCTGTTTGCCGGCAAGGGCCGTCAAGGCGTCGGTGTTCTGGTCGATCCGTTCAACCCGGACAAGACATGGCTAGCGTCGATTCAGGTCGACCCTGACTGGCAAGGCCTGTCTGACCAAACGCTACCGTTGGGTGGCAACTGGTGTCGTTTCAAGCTGCAGCCGAGCGACAGCGATCCGATGGGTTCTGACTGGGTCGTCAGTGAGCGGTTTGAAATCGAATCAGTGCCGACGGATAAAATCCGGTTGTAAATTTCCGATGAGTGGTCATAAAACCTGTCATTTCTGACAGTTGGCAGCGACTGCGTTCAAGCGCTAAATCCTTATGCAACGCTGGGTCCGCCTGACACCACAGTCAGGCGGCCCGGGCGGTTATCGACTCAAGGAAAGTGACCATGGCTGATTCACTCCGTCCCGCTGCGCAGTTGTTCATTCAACTGTTTGGTGCGCAAACGTCTTCTGCGCAAAACCGGCTTTCAACGCTCTGGAGTTACCTTGAGCAGGGGGGATCGTTTTTCCCTCTGGTCGAAAAGGGTCTTCCGGTACTGGTCGGCGAGTACGGACTTGAGCAGGAAGAGGCCCGGCGCTTTTTGCGTCGGGCCAACAGCCTGGCGACCTATGTGCGGCGTCGGTTTATTGAGCATCACGCGCAGCAGGACAAAGCCGGGTCGACAGGACCGTCCAGCGGTTTGATGTCGCTCTTTGACGGGCCGCAACTGGAGCGAATATTCGATCTGCAGTTGAGCGCCAAATGCCCTTCGGATTCTCTGGAGTCCATGTTCGGGCCTTCGGCGTATCTCGTCTTCCTGTATCGCTTGATTCGCGACTTGATCGAATCCGTTGGTGACGGCACCAAGCTGCCATTGCATGAGCGTCGCACGGATTTGATGAAGTTGACGGTCGACAGTAAAACGGTGAACGCGCCGGAGCCATCAGTCGACGTGATCGTACGCGTGCTACAGGCGTTCATCACTGCGAACACGAAAGTTCCAATTGAACAGGCATTGATCAACGCACGCTATCCCAACGGTCTGCCGTATTACCAACATTGGGACACGATTGATGGGGTTGCGGGTTTCAACGGACGATCAGTGGGGGATTTTGCCAACATTGTTGACGGGAAATTCCCCAACTTCTTGCACTCCGGGTCCCTGACCAGTCTTGCCGCTGCTGCCTTGGCTCATGCCTCTCGGCTTGGTCCGTACCAGCAGAAGTTGGTGACTGAAGAATACAAAAATTCCGAGGATATGTATCAGTTCTATCTGGAGAACTTTGGCACCGAAGACGTTGAGTATATGAATCTCAACCAGATATTTTATTTGGCTCAACGTACAAATCTTGTGGCCGAGGAGGTTACAAGTCTTTTTTCGGTTGGGGACTACGCGCCGCGGCGTTCGGCCAATGTGGATTACCCCAGTAAACCCGACGTCCCGGAAGGCGGCCGATCCGGCTCGGTTTACATCAATGATAACGCTCACCCCGCTATCGGTATCAGCACGCAGTCAGGGACTAATCTTCATCGGATACTCGTTAATCCCAATATCCCAAAAGGCTTGAATACATTCGATCGTCTCAACCGCAAGTTACGCCTGGATAAATGGCTGAATCTGCCTCCTGAGCAGACTGACGCCTTGTTGGCGGCGGCGATCAGGGCTGAAGCACGTGGTGCCGAAAAACCTGAGGTTTGGGCGATTTCGGTAAACGTGATCCATGCATTGGGTCTGTTTCAGCGACTGCGTGAACGCTACAACTGCACGGCAGCAGATTTCGCCGTGTTCCTCGATGAACTGTCACTGTACGGTCGCGGTGATGCACTGTCGCAGTTCGATCAGGTCTTCAACAATCAGGACAATTATCGCAAGCCGCTGAAACTCGACGACAAAGCGTTTGCGCTGATACCGACATCGGATCAAGACAATCTGACGGTCAGCCAGCTATGCAGTGGTTTGGGCATTGATCTTCAGACTTACCACTATCTGGCGTTGGCGATAGCCCAGGCTCATGATCTTACCGATGATCTGGTGCGCAGTTCGGCGGTCATCTCCAGTTTTTACCGTTTGGTAAAACTGCCCCGGCTGTTGAATATCACGCCGGTCGAAGGCGTGTTGATGCTCCGTGTGCTGGGCGGAGAAACCTGGCTCAAGGGGCTGGCAGGCAAGCCGCGTATTGTCGACGTGGCGGTTGATGACAGCCGCACTGACGCTACGCCGGGTGTGCTGAGCCTGATCGAAGCCATGCAGGCCTGTGTGCAATGGTGCGAGCAAAGCGACATATCGGTGCTGTGGATGTTGCAGCACGTGAGTGCACCACTGCGTTTAAGCGAGTTCTCGCAGCAGGATCAGCAGTTCTTCGACAAGATCGGCGCCCTCCTGCCCAGCGCGCGGTTGTCCGGTAATTCTTTTCTCCTGGCCGGTATTCCACCGGCCGGAGAAAGCGACTGGCTGGATTTACTCTCGATTGACAGTGAGGGGCTGGCGCCGGTTGTCGATGTCAATGGCCTGATACTGGCCACTGACCTGACGCCGGAAGATTATTTGGCCTTTGCCCGCGAGAAACTCGAATGGGCCGTCAGGAACGGCCTGGAGATTGAGGAAACCCAGGTCAGCGTCTTGGTCGAGATCATGCTCACCGTTCTTCTGCAGGCCAGAGACGCGCAGGTGTCGCTGGTCAGGGAGTCGCTGGCAATCTACGCCGGCATCGAGGGCGAATTGGCCATTCTGGTGTTGGACTGGGTCGATGCCTCGGTATATCAACTGTTGCGCCAGGTGTATGACCGCACCGCCCTCGAATCGCCAGCGAGGGAGCGCAGGCGCGACGAACCTTCCGATCCGTTACTCGAGCTGCTGGCTGTTGTGCGTCAGCGCGCTGAAGTTGTTTCGACACTGGGCTTGAGTGCGGCATTGGTCCGGGACTATCTGGATTATGGATACGCCAAGTGGATCGACCAAATCACCATCATCGATCCCTCTGAAAAATTTGTGTTCTCGGTGCGCATACTTTACGCAATGACCACGCTGACTCGCGCGTTCAGTCTGAGCGAACAGCCGGAGCAGAAGTTGCTGGATTATCTGCGCCAAGTCCATTCATTACCTCCCATGCTCAGCGCCGATGCATTACGCGTGGTGCAGCAGGCCGCGGCCATCAAACTGGCTGAGTTCTTTGCCTGGAGCGCGCAGGAAGTCAGCGAATGTGTTCGCCATATCGATCCTGAAACCCAAGTGTTGAAAACCCTGGATCAACTGGATCTGCTGATGCGCGTTTATCAGTTGTCGATGCAGACCGGTATGGATGCGCGGACCATTTTGCGGATCGGTACCTTGCCGGAGACAATCGATGCCAGTGAGGCCTACGCCCAGGCGGCTGAACTGGCTTTGCTGAGTCAGACCCAGACGCGTGTGCCGGTCGTGCAAGCACCGGGCGAACTGAAGCAGTTGGTCCGGATGACTTGCACCGTAACGCCTACAGAAGTCTTCGCTGGTAAACCAGACGAGAAAGCGATCATTACGATGACGCTTACTGACGCCCGGGGCGCAGCGTTGAAAGGTGTCGCGGTTGACTGGCACTCCGAGCTAGGGACCATCAGCTTGGGTATCACCGATACCCAAGGAGTCCTCACGGCTGAGTATGTTCCGGGCAAAGTCTTGGGCACGGACAGTCTTTATTTTTCCATGAGCCTGCTCGAGCCTGAGTGGGCAGTGAGCATCAACGTCATTGCCGACGCCGAAAGCATGAATTTCCCGACATCGGAAATGTCTCCGGTGCCAACGGAGGTCGTGGAGCTTGGTAAGACAATCACACTTTTCGCCAAGATGGTGGATCAGTACGAAAATCCTGGGGCCAACATGCTGGTGGACTGGGCCTGGGAAGAAGGAACAGATCCCGAGAAAAGGCCAACGATCCGCCCGGCACAGGGTTTCACCGATCAGGACGGTAGAACCACGGTTTATATCACCAGCGCTTTCAGCGGTGAATTCGAAGTCGGTGTACGCAGCCTGGCAAGCGCGAAGGGGACTGTCTTCGAACCCATCAGGTTTGGGGTGTCGCAAGGCCGCAGCCACTCGCTAGAACAAGCGTCACCGCCTTCTGACAGTGACGCGGGAACCTCTTCCACGGAGCAAGGATCATGACATCGAACAACATTGGTCTGTTGCAGGAAAAACGTCGTACCGCGTTGCTTGATTATTGCATCGGGCAAGTAAGGGCGGAGCGTTACCCGCCTTTGCGGACCCCGGAGGACCTGTTCGAATTGCTACGCATCGACCCGCTGGACAGTGCTCGGGTGCAGACGTCGGGGGTGGCCGAAGCGATCAGTTGTGCGCAGCAATACATCAGTGCCGTGTACAACAAAATGGAGCCCGGTTTCGAAAACCACGAATTTCCCCCAGAGCAGTTGGAAAACTGGGCGCTGTACAACAACTACTCGGACTGGGCTGCGGTGCAGATGATCGCGCTCTACCCGGAAAACTACATCAATCCGTTTGTGCGTCAGCGCAAGACGGATCTGTTCAAGACCCTTGAAAACAATCTCAACCAGGCCCGTCTCAACACCGATTCGGTTCAGGCGGCGCTGCAGGATTACTTGCAAGCCTTCGAGCAGATCTGCGATCTGGATGTCGTCAGTGGCTACATGAACGGCACAAACCCTGAGCGCGCCGATTATTATTTTGTCGGGCGTCAGCGGGTGCCGCCGTTCCAGTACTTCTGGCGCAAGGCGCAAATCGAGATAACGCCCACTTGCCGCGCCGTCAACCCGGCGGCGTGGAGTGAATGGAAAGCGGTGGACATTCAACCCGCCGGGCGGGTGCTGGACATACGTCCGGTGATCTGGAACGGACGCCTGTGTCTGGTCTGGGCGGAGTGGCGGGACAAGGTCGGCGAGATCATCAAAACCGATCCTCCGGATCCCGATAAGGACGACAAATCCCGGTTCGTACCGCATCAGCTGGATATCAATGTGGCCTTCATGAGGCAGAACGGCCAGTGGTCGGCGCCTTTGAATTTACGCCATCGCGAGTTTGATGAGGATCTCTCTGCAGGTGCCCGGCTGATTGCAACTGTGTGGGTCGATCCTCAGATCCCCAAAGGCAAGCTGGGGGTATTGCTGGTCAACGATAAAACCGGCACAGGTGCCTTGAAAGAGATCGCGATCATCGATGTGCTGATGCGTCCCGTTACCGGGGACAGTGGTAATTGGCTTGAGCTGGCCAAGACGGATCGATTTGTTTCTGCCTTGACGGTTCAGCACCCCTTGGGTCTTGAAGTTAAGGTGGTGTCCAGCGAGTCGCCGTCAGGCTCCATGGCCGCTTTTCTGGGACTGAACGTCTTCGCCATGCGCGTGGATGACAACGACGTGCTGACGGTTGAGGGCTTTTGCAGGTCAACAGGGTTACCAGGCATCGAGAAGACTGCGTTTACCTTGCAGTTGGAACTTGCAACTGTTAACGACCCTGAACCTGTGAGAAGTGAGGTTGCAATCGCCGGCGATTGGACGATGCAGTTCTTGGGGACCTTCACTCGACCAAAAGGGGCTTGGAACAACGTCAGGTTCACTCTAAAGAATGATACTGAAGGCTTTGGCGGTAAACAGTTTGACCTGACGATTGGCGATCTCTCGGATTTCCTCGCGCCAACGCTGCTGAAAAACACCACGGATGCCGCCCAGTTCCTCGACTTTCAACTGGGCGCTGGCTGGGCGATGCAATACGTTCGGCTCAATTCGCTGTTCGGTCCCGAGTTGGTCACACGCTCCACTGTCTCTCCAGCGACTCTGATTAATTGGGACTCCCAGCATCTGTCAGAGCCGCCGCCTGCCGGTGTTGATTTCGAGGAGCGCAATGGCGCTTTCGACGGTGCCAACGGGCTGTTTTTCTGGGAGCTGTTTTTCCACTTGCCGCATTTGATCGCGACACGCTTGCGTGATGAAGAGCGGTTTGCCGAAGCACAGACGTGGTTGCATTTCGTCTTCGATCCCCGGGCTAATGCCGACAGCAGCACGGTACCCGAGAAACCGAATTACTGGCGCTGCCGACCGTTGATCAACGATCTGGGCAATGTCGGCTGTGAAGCCGTGGCGCCCGCCGACCCGGACGCGATTGGATATTCAGCGCCTGTGCATTTGAGGCTGCTGATGTTCATCGAGTATGTGAAGAACCTCATGGCCTGGGGGGACTGGCATTACCGTCAACTGACCCGCGAAAGTCTGGTGGCGGCAAAGCTTTGCTATGTGCAAGCGGGATCATTGATGGGCAAACCGCCTCTGACTCAAACGGTGAACTTGTGGCAGACCGCGACGCTGAAGGACCTTTTGGCCCAAAGTTGCACGCGTACGGCACTGGAAACGTTCGAGCAGACATTGAATTACAGCCTGGCAGATGTTCCGGCCGGCTCCGATAGGGCTCCCATGCTGGGCATGTTGGGGTGTCCGCCGTTCAGGGCACCCATCAATGATGAGTTGTTCACTTGGTTCAACCAGCCGCAGGACCGCATGAACAACTTGCGCAACAACCTGACGATTGATGGCAAGCCCATGCTCCTGCCGTTGTTCAACCCACCGACCGACCCGAACCAATTGCTGCGCGCTCTGGCTGCAGGTGGTGTCGGTGGCGCCAGACCGATGGGCGGACGGCTGGTGGTGATTGCGTTTCGCTGGCGCGTGATCTTCGAGGTTGCCTTGCGTGCGGTGCAGGCCTTGCAGGATTACGGCAGCCAGGTACTCAATCTGCTTGAGCGGCGTGATCGTGCCGAGCAGGAAGAGCTGCAGCAAAACCATCTGGTGGAGTTGGGCAACTACGCCAAAACCGTACAGGAGCAATCCATCGCTCAGTTGGAAGCGAGCATGACGGCGCTTGAGCAGAGCCGGGCAGTGGCGCGGGAACGGGCTGATGCTTACGCAGCCCGCTATGACGAAAACGTATCGGCTGTCGAATATCAGGTCATGGCAAACCTGGACCAGTCCAAAGAGCTGGCGCTGGCTGCCAAAATCCTCAAACCGGTAGGCGTGGCATTTGCGACCGCACCCAATATCTTTGGTATGGCGAACGGTGGGTTTCGGATCGACAAAGTTACGGATGCCATCTGCTTTGGCCTGGAAATCGCTTCGTCGATGCTGCAAATCGATGCCGACAAGCAAGCCACCACCGAAGGTTATCGCCGTCGCCGCAATGAATGGGGGCTGCAACGCGATCAGGCGCTGGCCGAAATCGCTGCCATCGATGCGCAGATCGTCGCGCAGAGCCATGCGATTGATGCGGCCAGAACCAACCTCGCGCAAACGCTGCGAGCTAACGCTCAGGCGTTGACGATGTACAACTATCTGAAAAAGCGCGCGACCAATGCCGAATTGTTTGGCTGGATGCTCGGCCAGCTCAAGGCTTTGCACTATCAGGCTTACGACGCGGTGGTCAGTCTGTGCCTCAGCGCACAAGCGGCGATGAGCGCCGAAACCGGCGATTACGATTCATATATTCCCTTGCCGCAGGTCTGGCAGGATCAACGCCACGGTTTGACCGCTGGCGAGCATCTGCGCGCGTATCTGCTGCGTATGGAGCATGAGTACCTGCAGCGCACCGAGCGACGAGTTGAAGTGGTAAAAACCATCTCCTTGCGTCGCCTGTTCAACGATGCAATAGACCCTCAGCTCGGCATCGGTAGTTGGGAGGCTGCATTGGCGCAATTGCTGGCGACCGGCTCGCTGGTGTTCAAACTCACCCAATTGCTGTTCGATCGGGATTATCCGGGACATTACTGTCGGCAGATCAGTTCGGTGGAAATGGACTTTGCAGTGTTGACGGGCCCATTCGAGGACGTGCGCGCGACCTTGCTGCAGATCGGCAGCATGACCACCAGCCGGGCTTCGGTGCAGTCAGTGCAGTACTTGCACAATCCTGATCCTGATGTAGTGGCCCCTTCCGATCTGCTGTTCAACTTGCGTCCGGGCCAGCAGATAGCCCTGTCTGTGGGGATTGCCGACAACGGCATGACGGCGGTGAAGCCAGATGAAGGTTTGCTCTATCCATTTGAAAATACCGGTGTGGTGTCCACCTGGGAGCTGAAATGGCCATGGCATAAAGAACCGCGACAGGAGGCCATGCTGCGCTCGATGAACGATTGCATCTTGCGCATTCGCTATTCGTCCAAGTGCGGAGATCAGTCGTTTACCGATTCGGTGAAGGAGTTGGTCAATGCAGCGCAAGAACGCCTGGCCGGCAAGGGAGTGCGCAATCATGAGTGATCCTGTCGTTCGGATGAATGAAAACCTGGTGTGCAACGGTGATTTCGAAGAAAGGTTCGAATGTTGGGCAAGGACGGGGACAGTTGTCATAGGCACAGCGTATTACGAAAACAAGCCTGTCAAGCACCTCAAAGCGCCGAAGGGCGCGGGGGTCACTCAGGACGTCACACTTCCCAGAGATCCCGATGGCAATGGTGCTTATTGGCTGAGTTTTCTATGGGAAAGCAGTTTCGGCCAATCAGGCTGGGTGAAGATTTCTCAGGGAGAAGCCGAGCATTACCGCATCGAACTCGAACCCGTCGGTAAACCTGATCTGGCACAACAGCGCGAGGGTTTCGGATCTGGGCCAGAGAGGCGATTCAGTCCGACCCTGCATGAGGTAGAACTGACATCGCCCATCTCAAGTTCAAAGCCACTGCGCATCGAAATATACAGCTCGACAGAGTCTTCGAGTCCATTTGGCGAACTCTGGGTTACACGCGTCAAAGTCGAGTTGAAACTCGCGCCACTTGAGTTGCAGGAAATTGAGCTGGACGGCATCTCGTTCCTGCCCTTGCGCAAAATGTACCTGTGTCAGGGCGCCAGCAGCGGCGGAGCTTTTGGCAGCGACGCATTGATCACGCCCCACATGCTCGGTTTTGTACCTGTGCCGGATAACCCTTGGGACGGCACCCAGGTCGCATTGAGCATCGACAATAACCCGCAGGGCGCGATTGTCGCGACGCCAGCCTGGGACACCCCGCAATTGCTGGACGAGCCTTGGACGCTCGATTGCCCGCTGATCGATGATCAGGACTACGAATTCACCCTGAGCTTGCGCAACCGTTACACCGCGCAGGCCTACGAGATCCCCGTATCGCTGGGGCATCATCGACTGATTTTTCGTGAGGTGGTCGAGGCCGCTTACTACCCATTGATTGAGCAATGTGTCCGTTTGGGGGTGCAAGTGGCGTCGTATTACACCGGCCAGCCATTTGCCGGGCTTACGGTGAACTGGGCGACCGCCGAGCGGGGGGTGTTGGCGGCGGCCGTTACTGATGAACAAGGTTGGGCCTACTTCTGTTATGAGGCGAAGGCAGCAGGGGACTTCGTTATCGAAGCCTCTGTGGTCAGCCTTTATTACGAGCAGGGTGTGTGGACTCAGACGTTTGACGTGCGGGTACTGGGAGAGGATCCGTGGGCACAGATGACTGTCTGTGAGAATAACGAAATCAGGGACTGGATTGATAACAGTTATCCGAACCGGGGTTCTACCCATTCCATTGATGTAATGCTGGCGGCCAACAGTCCTCTGCGAGGCAGCGACTTCTATCTGCACTGGCACGGTGACAGGCATGAACAACTGGGTGTCGTGGTCAGTCCGCCTCTGGAAACGGCAGTGCCCATGCCGATCGATGGTGAGGGCACTGCCTCGTGGAGGCTGAGTTGTGAAGACCGGCGCGACGGGATGTTCGAATTGTCACTGGTCTGCTCGAAGCTTTTGTTGCCGTCGCCCAGAAAGCGCATGTCGCTGGCGCGCAACAGGATCAAGATCAAAGAGGTACGCCAGGCCGAGAATAGTCCGGTAGTGGATGAGAACGGAGTTGCGTACCTGCGCTTGCAAGCGGTGCATGTTACTGATCAGGGGGACGGCGAGCCGGTAATCGGTGCGAAGATCGAGTGGCAAACCGACAAAGGCATTTTCCGCAGCCAAACGGGAAGCGCTGGTTGGGGGAGCCTGAAGTATTACACCAGAGAACCCGGGATTCACGCGATCACCGCGGCGGTCCGAGCGCATGAATCGGCCGAGTCGCATGAGTGCGAATTTAGCGTGACCGCGATTGCCAGGAGTTCTTGGAAAGACAAGGTCAACATAACATTTGATCGTGGTGAGATCGTCCTTAATCAAGGTTTTTTCTGCAAACGAGGTCTCACCCATTCCCTGGAGGTCACTGCCCTCGCCGGCAGTCCTCTTATCGGCCAGGAAATCACGCTGGCATGGGGCATTGACGAACCAGGCATCGGGCTGGTGGTGAGTGAACTTGGCGAGCCCAGGGTATTGCGGGCAGATGAACCGCTGATCTGGACTCTGAGTTCTGAATACGCCAAGAGCCGCAGCAGCATGTTCGGACTGCGGTTGCTGACTGATTCACTGGAAGATCGAGAGTTGCTCGGCCGCTTGTTTTCACCGGATATTGACGATGAGTTCACGCTTGTTCTGGATCAAATGAGCCCCGAACGAGGTCAGTCACTGTATCCCTGCCTGGGCGCCGTACACCGGTATATTTTTAGAACCCATGCGCTGAGTGCCCTTGTGGGTCTTACGATGGATTTGGAATGGATCGGAACTCCAGCATCAGAATTGGGCATCGTCCTCGACCCTCCTCCAAAGAGTACCAATGTTATTGATGAAAGTGGCATGACTTGGACATTGAATTGTTTGGCGAGTCGGGTTGCCGGAAGTTTTAGAGTTAATTTTATTGCGGAGCTTGGGGGCCGAACCGATTCAACCACGCTGCACTTGGGCCACAACAAACTCAGCATTGAAACCGTGCGTGAGTCTGCCGTTTTCCCGATCGTGGGTCAGGACCCGGCATGGATGTGGGCGAAGGTCCGTTCGGACTTCGCGGAAGATGCCATGGTTCAAGTACCAACGCAGTGGAAGGTTGATGGTCACTCTGAAGAACGTGTGACTGCTGACGATGGCTGGGCAGGCTTTGTGTATCGGGCTACCACAGGCGGATCGGCAACGGTTGAGGTGTCTGTCACCAGTCCGTATGACAATGTTACTGATGCACGTTCGATGGCGGTCTGTTCGCTGGCCGACGATCCGTGGGATCGATTGCAGTTCAGTATGGACAACGGGACTGCACAGCCTTTTGGCCAGGACACCGGTTTTGCGCGGCGTAAACAGACCCATAGAATCGATATAACTGCTCCGGAAGACACCTTCTTGTCCGGTAAAAGGTTGATGCTGGGCATGGTCGGCACCGGGCCTGAGGCACTCGGTATTCGTTTTACTCAACCAGTACTCGGTTTGCCACGGACCTTCAGCCGCGAGGCGGGATTCACCGATTCCTTCATGGTCGATGACAAGCGTAACGGCAGTTTCGGCTTGTTTCTGGCCTGCGAAAGCCTGGCTCGATGGTCACCTGTCAATGCAATCTCGGTGGGTGAAGGCGCGCAAGTGGTGACGATCTCCGAGCGTTCGTGGGTTAGCCAGACCCTGTTCTGGGGCGAGGCTGTGTCCAGGCAGATCACCGTTGTTTCGGCCATCAGCAGCAGGCCTCTGGCGGGGATGAATGTTGTCTGGCGCACTCCGGATCTTGGCGAGGTGACGACGACCACCAACTTCTACGGCGAGGCGTGGATCCGCTTTGTGCCCAAGACTCCCGGAGCGGCGCAACTGACCGCGACGGTGGGGGACGCGCAGTATTCGGAATCGATTTCATTGCCGTATTTCCTGCACGAGCCGCGAGAGATCAAAGAGCTGGTCAGTGATGATTTGACCGGTTATCCGGGACAAGAAATTTCAGCTCAGGCTTTGGTGGTTTCAGCCAATACCGGCGAGCCTTTGGCCAATGTCGAAGTGATGTGGGAGTACGACAACACATCTTTACCGGCAACACTGACGGGTGCCGATGGGATGGCAACGGCGCGCGTTGTCTTGGGCGCAGCAGGTGAGGCTTCGTTGTGGGCGTCGGTAAATGGCAGCTTGGCTGGCTGGGACGTGAAAGCGCTGTGGTTGACTGTCAATGAACGTCCAGCGACTGTGAAGTCCGTTGTCGCCTCGCCGAATCCGGCTTTCGTGAACGGCTGGGTAACCATGACTGCGTTGATCGTAGACAAGGCTTCTGGAGAAGCGATACGGGAAAGGAAAATACTTGTCTCCATTAACGGGAGGCCATTCATTGAGTCCAGTACGAATGGCAACGGTAAATACGAAACCGCTTGGAGGGTGATGGATCTGTCGGAAACCGTGTCCCTTGAGGTCAAAGTCGAGAATCCTGACGGGACCTCGAGCAGCGGATCTGTGCACGTCAAGATCGAGAGATGATCAAAGCGCCGCACTTCTTTTCCAGCTCAGATACAGCGTCACCAGTTCGGCCCCCAACTCCGCGGGCCGGACATCCAACACCGGAACGCCATGAGCGCTCAATCGCTCATGGAGTTCTGCCCGCTCATTCATGTAGTTCACCGTGCCGCAGTAAGCCAACGCCTCGGGCAATGTTTGCACCGTGGTCTGACGTAACGTATCCAGCGTTTCTTCGCGCAGACTGGCGACCAGCACCCGATGCTGTGCGCTCAGGCGTTTGACCGCACTCAGCAGTTCCTCATCGTCCTCATCGCGCAGGTTGGTCACCAGCACCACCAGTGCCCGGCGTTTCTGGCGGCTCAGCAACTGATTGGCGGCGGCCTGAAAGTCGGCGGGGCGCTGCGTGCTGTCGAGGTCATAAACCGTGTTGAGCAGCACGTTCAGTTGCCCGCTGCCTTTGACCGGCGCGAGATGGCGTGGCTGATCGCAGGCGAAGGTACTCAAACCCACCGCATCGCCCTGACGCAGCGCCACATAACTGAGTAGCAGACAGGCATTGAGCGCATGGTCAAAGTGCGACAGCTCATCGTCCTGGCTGCGCATGCGGCGGCCGCAATCGAGCAGGAAGATAATCTGCTGGTCGCGCTCGTCCTGATATTCCCGGGCAATCGGTGTGCGTTGACGGGCCGTCGCTTTCCAGTCGATCTGACGCAGGCTGTCGCCTTCACGAAACTCGCGCAGTTGGTGAAATTCCAGGCCCTGACCGCGACGTTGCCGCTGGCGTACGCCGAGCTGGCTGAGCCAGTTGTCCACGGCCAGCAGCTCACCGCCGTAGAGCCGGGCGAAGTCGGGGTAGACGCGGGTCTGATCGCTGACCCTGAGCAAGCGTTTGCCTGACCATAATCCCAAGGGACTGGGCAGGTTGACTTCGCAGTGGGCAAAGCTGAAATGACCGCGTTGGAGCGGGCGCAGGCGATAGCCGAGCAGACTGCGCTGGCCGGGTTGCAATTCAATCGCCAGCGGCAGGTTTTCGAAACTCAAACCTTCTGGCGGGTGGTCGAACAGTTCAATGTGTATCGGCTCGCTGAAGTCATGTTCGATTTCCAGACGCACTTCACCCCAACGGCCTAGTGCCAGACTGCCGGGCATCTGTCGCGTGATGCGCGGTGTCGGCAGACGTTGCAGGCGTAGCGCATCCAGCGCCGCCAGAGCCAACAGCGCCAGCAGCAACCCCCAATTGATCGATACCAGGCTCGCCGGAGTTTCGATCTCCAGTGTGCGCAATGTGCCCAGCACAATACCGATGGTCAGCAGCAAGGCCAGCCAGATCAATAGCAGGCGCGAGGGTTTCACAGACGCGGCGCCGGAATCTGGTCGAGCAGTTGCTGGAGCACTTGATCTACTTGCAAACCTTCAATGTCCAACTCCGGGGCAATGCGTACACGATGGCGCAGCACGGCCAGCGCGCAGCCCTTGATGTCGTCGGGAATCACAAACTCACCGCCACGCAACAAGGCGCGGGCGCGGGCGCAACGCACCAGGGCAATCGACGCGCGCGGCCCGGCGCCAAGGGTCAGCCCCGGCCAGGTGCGCGTGCCGCGCGCCAGACGTACGGCGTAATCGAGGACCTGATCGTCCAGTGGCAGGTCACTGGCGATACGCTGCAAGGCTTGCACGTCCTTGGCTTGCAACACCGTGCGTAGCGGTTGCACATCAAGCATGTCAGCGCGGGTCGAACGGCAGACCTGACGCACCATGTTCAGCTCTTGATCGGCGTCGGGGTAGTCCATGCGTACCTTGAGCATGAACCGGTCGAGTTCGGCTTCCGGCAGGGGATAAGTGCCTTCCTGTTCGATCGGGTTCTGCGTGGCCAGGACCATGAACGGTTGCGCGATGGGCAGGGCACGACCTTCGAGTGTGACCTGACGTTCCTGCATCGCTTCGAGCAAGGCGGCCTGGGTTTTCGCCGGCGCGCGGTTGATCTCGTCGGCCAGCAACAGGTTGGTGAACAACGGGCCTTTGCGCAGCTTGAACTGTTCGGTTTGCAGGTCGTACACAGCGTGGCCGGTGACGTCGCTGGGCATCAGGTCCGGGGTGAATTGAATCCGTGCAAACTCGCCACCGAAGCAGCGGGCCAATGCCCGCACCAGCAGGGTCTTGCCCAGCCCCGGCACGCCTTCAAGCAACACGTGACCACCGGCGATAAGTGCCGTCAGCACGTCGTCGATTACCTGGTTCTGGCCAATCAGCGCTTTCTGCAATTCGCCGCGCACCGCTTGTGCCAACTGGCTGGCACGCTGGCGTTGCTGGGCGGCGTGGCTGGCGCTGCCGGGCTCGATCTGTTCAGTCATAGCGTGTTCCTCAGGGTTTGCAGGTGGGCGACCTGGCGGCAGAAATCGGCGCTGGAAACCCGCCGGTTCGGCACCGGGCTCAGGGCCTGGCTGATAGCGCGGGTGGGTTGTCGGGTCAGGCGCGACAACGCCAGCCATTGTTCGGCAACGTTCAATTGGTCAAAGCCTGGATGGCGGCGGCGGGCGCGGCGCAGCACGTCCTGTTGCAGTGCTTGCAGCAGCGCCTGCTGGCCGTTGTGGCGTAACAGGAAATCGGCGCTGGCGCGCAGGTGTTCGTGCAATTGCCGACGCCCGCCTGGAGCGGGTAATTGCAGTGGGCCGTGGCGTACGCCGACGTGCCAGAGCCACAGGCCGATCAATGCGAGCAGGGCGATGATGGCTTGCGGGAAGTAGCGCCAGAGCAAGGTGAGCAGGCCATCATGCTCGGTGTTGTAGATCAACGTGACGTCGGTGTCGGCGCTCAAATACCAGAGCAGCCAGGCGTTGTCGTACTGGGCGATGGCTGCGGTTTTCCACAGATCGGCGTCGGTGACCACGGTAATCGTGCCCAGGCTGTAGGGCAGTTGCATCATGTGCGTGGCTTTGGCGCTGTTGGCCCAGGCTTGCGCAAGATTCTTCGGGTCCTCGAGGTGGAAGTCGGTGTCGAAGCCAGCGTAGGCCGGTGCGTCTTCGTCTTCCAGATAGAGTTTGGTCAGTTGCGGGAAGCGATCGGGTTCAGCGTCGGCGGGCAAGTCTTTCAGATCCTTGCTCAGCGATTGATGCAGTTGCACCTGATCGAGCAACAGGTCGTTGCTCTGTCTGGTTTGCTCATCCCACAGCGATTCGGCGACGAACACCAGACGCCCGCCGGCTCGCGTCCAGTTCAACACTTGATCGACCTGCCGCGGCGTCATTCGCGAGCGGTCGTTGAACAGCAGAAGCGTATGCCGGCGCGGATCGATATCGGGGAGCATCGCGAGGCTTTCGGCATGGCTGACGTTGAGGCCGCGCTCACGCAAAAACAGCTCGGCCGCCAGATAAGGATTGGCTTGCGCGGCGGGCGAGGGGCCGTGATCGACTGCTTCCTGATAAGGCTTGGCCTTGAGGACGAGGAAAACGCTCAGTGCGCCCAGCAGCAAGGCGATCAACGCAGCGACCCACCACAGTGTCCGGCGACTCAACGGGCGGCTCCGGGGCCGAACAAGGCGCGCCAGCCATCGCACAATTCCTGCTGCAGAGACGCCGCCGGCACGCGATGCCCGTAGGCCATGTTCTGCCAGTGGGTAGTCAGGTTGCGGCTGAACGCGAGCAGCTCGGGACGCTGCAATTGTTCAACGTGCGCCAGTACCTGGAGTTCGGTGTCGGCGGGTTTCAGCGTCAGGTCGAAATCGTGGAGCAGATGGCTGAGCAGTCCTCGATACAACAGGCCCAGTGCTGCGCGGGGTTGGCTTTGCCAGAGTTGTTCGGCGCTGGTGGCGATGTCGTCAGGCAACGCGTCGCGGTTCAAGTCCAGGCCAAAGGCTTGTTGCGGCACCGCACGTTTGGGCTTTGCGGGCAGTCTCGGGCGGCGGCTGACGAAGGCTTGGAGAAAATCGCGATAACGCCAGATCAGCCAGCCGATTGCAGCGATGACCGCCCCCCACAGCAACACTTCAATGAGCTTCGCCAGCACGTTGAGGTGTTGCCCGTCGAGCCAGCCCAACAGGCTTTTCAGCCACTGCGGCGCTTCACCCGGTGTTTGCGCTTTGGCCGGTTCTGCGGGGTCCTTGCCGAAGCGATAGCGGGTGACGAATTCCTTGTTCTTGAACGGCGGTTGCTCAAGCAGTGCCTTGATGCTGTCACGCGATGCCTGACTGGTCAGCGGCTGATTCAACAAGCGCGGTGTCTGTGGACCGTCATCGGGCTCGGCGGCCCAAACCCTGGGCACGTTCGGCACAATCAGACAGACTGCCAGCAGCAATCCCAACACACCGTTGTTCAGACGCTGACGCAAGCGGCGGAATACCAATTCGATGTCCCATGCTTCCAGTTGCGTGCGCCGGTTCAGATAAAGGCTGAAGCCGCAGGCGACGTAGACCGGTTCCCACACCACGAGCACCAGCGCATAGAAGACATTGGTCAGATGTTCCAGCCAGCGCCACTCGTTGTCCGCCGCGAGAACCAGTGACTGCCAGTCCCAATCCGTTTCGATCTGCTGCGGCAGCAACATGTAGAACAGCACCATCAGGCCGATCCACAACGCGGTTTCCAGATGCACGCCGATGATGGTCAGCCATTGCGCCGCGCCGGCGTTGCGTTGCAGCAGCACCTGCAGGCGTTGTTGCCGGGCGCTGCCGTCGAGGCCTTCGAGTTGCAGCACCGGCAATAGAAAGCTGCGGCTGAAACTCAGGCGGCGCCAGGTCAGGCTGGCCAGCAGTTGGGGTCTGAGCAGGCGCGGCCATTCGCGCAAGGCTTGTTTGAGCGTCGGCGTTTCGCCAAACAGCGCTTTCGACAGGATGTACAACGGCAGGCGTTCATACGCCGGTTTCAGCCACCAGAAGATAAACACCGCCAGTGATGGCGAATCCCACAGCAACAGGCTGAGCAAGGTGAACAGCGGCAGGGTGACGATCGCCCAACTGCTCATCAGCAGACGCCGATGTTGCTGGCTCATCAGCACACCAAGGTCCATGGCTTCCCAGGTTGTGCGCGGACGGATCACCACGGTGGCGTCACTCAGGCGCATGGCGGGTCCTTCCGGCGAACGACAGATAGATCGCAACCAAGGCCCAAAGTCCGGCCCCGACCAGATATTTTGTCAGCGGCGTGACGCTGGTTTTCGACGACCAATAGGCTTCGATAAACGCGGCAATCAGCAGGAACAACATCACCCCGCAGACCAGCAATACGCTCTTGCGCGCGGCCCGTTTCAGCGCTTCGCCGCGAGTCAGCCGTCCGGGTGCGATCAAGGCCCAGCCGAGTTCCAGGCCAGCCGCGCCAGCGAGGGCAATGGCGGTTAGTTCAAAGGCGCCGTGGGCGATGACGAATGACCAGAAAGTCTGGCCGAAACCGATCTCGCTCAGGTGCCCGGCCACCGCGCCGATGACCATGCCGTTGTAGAACAGAAAGAACGCACTGCCCACGCCCATCAGCAAACCGCTGGCAAAGGTCTGAAAGGCGATGCCGATGTTGTGCATCACGTAGTAACCGAACATCACCCAGTCTTCGCTGGCCGCGCGTTCGGCGGGGCGCCCGAGGTGGCCGGCGACCGGGTCGTACATGCCTTGCATTTCACGCACCTGATCGGCGGGGATCAGGTTGTAGACCAGCTCGGGAAACACATATACCAGCATGCCGACGCCAATCAGGCTGCCAAAGAACAGCAGGCTGGCAACCAGTACAAAGGGCCATTCGGCGCGCACCAGACGTGGAAAGTCAGCGAGAATGAAACTCAGCAGATTGGCACCGAGCCGGCTGCGGTGGCGGTACAGCTGTTGATGCCCGCGTAACACCTGTTGCTGCAATGAGTCGATGAGAAAACTGCTGTAACCGCGCTCCTGTGCCAGCGCAAGATGCTGGCAAAGCCTGCGATAGGCCTTGGGGAAACCGGCGACTTGTGAGGTGTCCTTGCCCCGTTCAAGGCGTTCGAGGGCCAGCGCAAAACGCTCCCATTCGTCCTTGTGGCGACTTTCGAAAAGGCTTTGCTTCATGTCGGGCCCAACAAGCCGCGAGCGATGCCGTTGAGTTCAGCGACAGCTTTGGGCGCAGAAATATGCAGGGGTTGGGCGAGCAGGGCCGCCAGTTCATTGACCCGCGCTGGCGATAACTCTCCTTGGCGCTCGGCGAAACCAAGCACGGCGCGTTGTTCGCTGAGGGTGAGTGGCACGGGTGAGCGCCGCGGTTCGGCGTCAGGCAATTGTGGACGGCTGAGCGGGCGTTCGCTGTAGATCACCAGCGTACCGGCAGCCATGTCACCGAGGCGTTTGAAGGTCGGGTGTTGCAGGCAACTGAGGGTGCCGAGAAAGTAGCCAAAAGGCAGCAGATCGACAAAGCGCAGCAAGTTTCGCAATAGCGACGCCGACCAGCCGATCGGTGTGCCGTCGTCGTGCACCACGCGCAGCCCCATCCATTGTTTACCCGGCGAGCGGCCCTGACGCAGCACTTCGAACAGCACCATGTACCACCAGCTGATTGCAAACAGCAGCAGCGAACCAAGACCCATGCCGAGCTTGCCGAGAAACGCCAGGGCAATGAAAAGCACGCCCATGATCACGCCGCGAATAACCAGATCGAGCGCAAAGGCCACGGCACGCACCATCAACCCGGCGGGACGCAATGGCAGGTCGATGCCTTCCGGCGTTTCGACCTGATGCCGCGTATCCAGCGGCGGGGCCAGCGGTGCTTTCCTTGGCGGTGCTGTGGGCTCGAGCATGGGCTACCTGATGTTCGCCTGTTCGGGGTGCAAGTGAGGCCGATGCTAGCAGCCTCTCGGGGGAAAACGACATAACTATGTATTGCACATCGTGAAGCGCGAAGTGTTTGAATGACGCGAGGCTGGCCGCGAGCGCGGTCGAGCGCCTAGACTTTGCCGATCTTCAGTTCAGGAACCGCCCGTGACTTCAATCTTCTGGTACGACTACGAAACCACTGGCATCAATCCGCGTAACGACCGCCCGTTGCAGGTGGCCGGGATCCGCACCGACCATGCGCTCAACGAGATCGACGAGCCGGTCAATCTTTATTGCCAGCCCAGCGAGGACATCCTGCCGCATCCGGCAGCGTGCGCGATCACCGGCATCACCCCGAGCCAGCTCGCCGAAAAGGGTTTGAGCGAGGCTGATTTCATGACTCGCGTGCATGCCCAACTCGCGGCACCGGGCACCTGTGGCGCCGGTTACAACACGCTGCGCTTCGACGACGAGATGACCCGTTACAGCCTGTATCGCAATTTCTTCGACCCGTACGCCCGGGAGTGGCAGGGCGGCAACAGTCGTTGGGATCTGATTGATGTGGTGCGCGCCGCTTATGCGCTGCGTCCTGACGGCCTGGTCTGGCCGACCGATGACGAAGGCCGGGTGACCCTCAAGCTCGAACGCCTGACGGCCGCGAACAATATCGATCACGGGCATGCCCACGAAGCGTTGTCAGACGTACGCGCGACCATCGCACTGGCGCGGTTGATCCGCGAGAAACAACCAAAACTGTATGACTGGCTGTTCCAGTTGCGCAGCAAGCAAAAAGTCATGGATCAGATTCGCCTGCTGCAGCCGCTGGTGCATGTTTCCGGGCGTTTCTCGGCAGCACGCAGTTATGTCGGTGTGGTGCTGCCACTGGCCTGGCACCCGAAAAACCGCAATGCCCTGATCGTCTGCGACCTGCACCTCGATCCGCAGGGGTTGCTCGATCTCGACGCGCAAACCCTGCGCGAGCGTTTGTACACGCGCCGCGACGACTTGCTGGAAGGCGAGTTGCCGGTGCCGCTCAAGCTGATTCACATCAACCGTTGTCCGGTGGTGGCACCGCTTGCGGTTTTGCGCGCGCAGGATCAGCAACGTCTGGGGCTGGACATGGCCCTGTATCAACAGCGAGCACTGCGGCTAACTGACGCACAACAAGTTTGGAAAGATAAAGTAGCGGAAATTTATGTCAGCGAAGATTTCATTCCGAGTGAGGATCCGGAACAACAGTTGTACGACGGATTTATCGGTGACCGCGACCGGCGTCTATGTGAGCAAGTGAGGAGCGCCGACCCGTCACAACTAGCGCAAGAGCAATGGCCTTTCGATGACGAACGTTTGCCCGAATTACTTTTTCGATATCGCGCACGCAACTTTCCCGAGACGTTGAATTTCGAAGAGCAAGAACGCTGGAGATTATTTTGTCAGCAGCGCTTGTCCGCGCCTGAATGGGGCGCGCCGAATACCTTGAAGTCTTTTACAGAAGCGGCAGAGCAGTGGTCACTTAATGCCACGCCGCTGCAGAGTGAAGTGCTCAATGAATGGCAAAATTATGTCCAGGCATTACGCAAACGTTTGAGTCTTTGAAATCGAACATGACCGGGCTTAAATGCCGGGCATAAAAAAAACGCCAGCATTCGCTGGCGTTTGTTTTTTCGCGGATATCTTTGCGAAGGCGTTGCGGCTTAGCCCAGCAGGGTAGCCCAGCCTTCAACCACGTCACCGCCCCACTTGGCTTTCCACTCTTTCAGAGTTTTGTGGTTGCCACCTTTGGTTTCGATGACTTCGCCGTTGTGCGGGTTTTTGTATTGTTTAACTTTGCGAGCACGCTTGGTGCCGGTAGTTTTTACTGCGCCGCCGCGTACTGCTTTGGTTTTTGCTTCCGGGTCCAGCAGCGCGATGATGTCACGCAGGGACTTGGAGTATTCGCCCATCAGGGTGCGCAGTTTGCCTTCGAATTCCAGCTCGGCTTGCAGTTTGTCGTCTTGGGACAGGTTCTTCAAACGGGCTTGCAGCTCTTTGATAGCTTCTTCGGTGGCGCGGTATTCGTTGATCAAGGACATGATTACTACCTTAGTAGAGTGCTGAATGGCAGGGGGACAGTGCCGCAATAATAGTCAGGCTGTTTCATCAAGTAAACATTTAACCTGAGTTTTTATTTAAATTAGTTACGAGAAACTGCCATCTATTGAATATTCAGTTAAATAGTGTGACCCAGTCATCACAGATATTCACAGTTGTCTGATCAAGCGATACCACGGGATCACTGTCAGGTGGACGATCACCCCGTCAAGCATCCGTCATGCCGAGCCTGCCCCGGACCGTGCTGATCAATACTGCAGTTTTCCTGCGCAGCCGCTAGAATGGCGGCCTTTGCGAAGTTCTGGAGTTTCCCCCTCATGCGCACTTTTCGGCTGGTGATATCTTGCCCGGACCGCGTTGGCATTGTTGCCAAAGTCAGTAATTTTCTGGCAGCCCATAACGGCTGGATCACCGAAGCGAGCCACCACTCGGACAACCAAGTCGGCTGGTTCTTCATGCGTCACGAAATTCGTGCCGATTCGCTGCCTTTCGGTATTGAAGTGCTGCGCGAGAAGTTTGCGCCGATCGCCGAAGAGTTCTCGATGGACTGGCGCATCACCGACACCGAGCAGAAAAAGCGCGTTGTGCTGATGGCTAGCCGCGAATCCCACTGCCTCGCCGATTTGCTGCACCGCTGGCACAGTGATGAACTGGACTGCGAAATCTCCTGCGTGATTTCCAACCACGATGACCTGCGCAGCATGGTCGAGTGGCACGGCATTCCTTATTATCACGTCCCGGTCAACCCGCAGGACAAGCAACCGGCCTTCGACGAAGTGTCGCGCCTGGTCAAACAGCACGACGCTGAAGTGGTGGTGCTGGCGCGCTACATGCAAATCCTGCCGCCGGACATGTGCCGCGAATACGCGCACAAGGTCATCAACATTCACCACAGCTTCCTGCCGTCGTTCGTCGGCGCCAAGCCGTACCACCAGGCTTCCCTGCGTGGCGTGAAACTGATCGGTGCGACCTGCCACTACGTGACCGAAGAGCTGGACGCCGGCCCGATCATTGAGCAGGACGTGGTTCGTGTCAGTCACAGCGACAGCATCGAAGACATGGTGCGTTTCGGCCGTGATGTCGAGAAGATGGTGTTGGCGCGCGGCCTGCGTTATCACCTTGAAGATCGCGTGCTGGTGCACGGCAACAAGACTGTGGTGTTCTGATCGAACCCACACAGGCTTGAAAAACCAAGGGTCTGGGCGTTCAATCGTTCCAGGCCCTTCGCCGTTTCTGACCCGAGGAAATGTTCATGAGTGATCCACTGGACAAAGCCACTTCCAAAGCTCCGGCAACGTTGGGCGAGGGTTGTTTGAGTCGATATGATCCCGAGGACATGAGCCCTGAGGATGGTACCGAGTTTCCCGGCGCTGCCGAGTTGTGGGAACAACTCAAAGAACAGCAGCAGGACGACGTCAAGAAGCCTGTCTGACGTTCATCAGCTTCTTCAACAGCGGCCGCCCCAGCATCAACAGAAACACCGGGCCACCCACCAGCAGGTAAAAGTAATACGTCACCACCCGCCAGATCAGGATCGCCGCCGCTGCGGTGGATTTCCCCACCATCGGCGCCAATAAGGCCGCCGAGGTCAGCTCCGCCGCCCCCGCACCGCCCGGCAGCAGACTGAATTGCCCGGCGCCCAGCGACAGCATCTGCACCAGAAAACTCCAGGCCCATTGCAAGTCTGCGCCCAGGCCGCGCAATGCCAGATACAACACGCTGTAACGCAGCAACCAATGCACACACGTCAGGGCGAAGACTTTGCTCAGCGTCTGCCAGGGCAACTTCAGCGTGTCGGTGAACGCGGCGAGAAAGTGCAGCAACTTGCGCGCCCAGCGGCGTCGAGTGCTGGCCTTGACGTTCATTCTGGCTAACAGGCGCCCGCTCAGGCGAATCAATGCGCGGTGATAACGCGCGAGCAATACACAACTGAACAAGCCACCGAACAACGAAACGGCGCTGACCATCAGCAGCCACTCCAGCCGATCGCTGAGGTGTTGAAACAACGCATAAATCAGAATCCCGCTGAGGGCGCAGAGAAAGAACAGCAGGTCACTCAACTGATCCATGGCAAACACTGCGCTGCCTCGCGCCGGGCGCACACCCGATCGGGCCAGCAGGGCCATGATCGTCAGTGGTCCGCCGCTGCCACCGGGTGTCGCGCAATAGGCGAATTCGGCGGCCATGACCACGCCAAGACTCTTCATCGGCGTGACGCGATCGCACTGATCGCCGAGCAGCAAACGTAAACGCAGGGTATTGATGCCCCAGCACAGCAGGATCATGCCGAACATCACCAGCAGCCAGTGCAGCGGAAAGCTTTGCAGGCGCGCCCAGGTTTCGCTGCCGCCGAGCACCACCGGAATCAGCACGGCCGCGAGCAGGCCGATCAGCAGCAGAATGCCGCGACTCATGCGGCGCGCTCCCATTGGCTGTGCTGTTGCGCCAGCCAGTCGATTTTAGTCATCGGTACGCGTCCTTCCGCCAGCAGTCGTTCAAGGGTTTTCAACCAGTAATCGCGGGAGAAACGGTGGCGCATGTCCACCGGGTGCAAGCCTAGCCGAATCACCGGTGCCTGGCACCAGCGCTGTTCCCGCTGCTCGCAGACTAACTTCGACAAGCCTCGGCGCCAGGCACTGCGGGCGCTCCAGACCAGACCTGGAGCATTGATGGCGGTGAACTCCGGCAACCGATACAGATGCTGCGGATCACTGGTATAGCTCAGCGGCAACTCACGCAGGGCCTGGCGGGTGCCGTCACTCATCAGCCAGGCAGGGGCGACGAAACCGTGCAGGGGCCAGTCGTAACGCTGAAATACATCGATACCCGCGCGCAGACGGACGAGGGCGGACTCGCGGGACAAGCGGTAGAACTCGCCTTCATGGGTGTAGACCCGGCGCATGAACCAGTCTCGCGGGGTTGTCGGGCCGGGTTCCTGATCATCATGGAAGTAACCGTGCAGGGCCAGTTCATCGCCACGGGCAACGCGTTCATCGAGCAATCGGCGAAACGCCGGGTGAGCATTGAGGGCGTTGTGCCGATGGAAATCCGGCACCACCAGCCACGTCATCGGCACTTGTCCCAATGCGTCGACCGCTGCGACAAACGGTTGGTAATCCGCCCAAGTCGAGGGCGCCACGTCGTGCAGCACCAGCAGCACAGCCGGGAGATTCGTCGATTCAGCCATTGGCGACTCGTGGCAGTGTGTGGCCGAGGACGGCGTGATAGTGATCGAGCAGACTGTCGACCACCGTGTCCCACGCGTAATGCTGTTCAACATGCTCGCGCGCCTGTTGGCCGAGTTTCACGCAGCCGCGACTAAACAGTTCGCGCACGGCATTGGCCATCGCTTGCGGGTTGTTCGGCGCGCACAGCAAGCCACAGGACTCGCTGATGATTTCCTCGAAGGCACCCGCGGCCACGGCGACCACTGGAATGCCACAGGCCATGGCTTCAAGAATCACCAGACCGAAGGTTTCCTGATCACCGGCATGGACCAACGCGTCTGCGCTGGCCATCAATTGCGCGACTCTGTGTGGCGGGCAGAACTCATCGATCACACTGACGTTGTCCGGTACGGCAGCGGGCATTGATGAGCCGACCAACAGCAAGTGATAACGCGGGCCAAGGCGTTTCATGCAATTGAGCAGTACTGGCAGGTTTTTCTCTTTCGAACCGCGCCCGGCGAAAATCAACAGGCGCGTCTCTTCGGCGATGCCCAGTTCCGCACGCAGATTGCGGTTGCCCGCGTCTGGATGAAAAGTCTGCAGGTCCACGCCCAATGGCTGCACGAAAACATTGCGCACGCCGAGTCCGCTGAGCTTGTCAGCCATGACCTGACTGGGCGCCAGGACCCGGTCGAAGTTGCCGTAAAGCCGGGTGACATAGGCCTCGATATTCGGCGTTACCCAATGGCCCATGCGATTGCCGACCAGCAAGGGCAGATCCGAGTGATAGAAACCGATCACCGGCACGTCCAGTTGCCGCCGCGCATCCAGCGCAGCCCAGGCGGTCAGATAAGGATCGCCGACTTCGATCAGATCGGGCTGCAAATCCTGCAGCACATTGCGCCATGGCGCGAGGCGTACAGGGAAGCGGTAACCTTTGCCGAACGGCAGGGCAGGGGCGGGAACCGTGTAAATGCCGTCGTGTTCGCCGAAATGCGCGCCGGGAATCAACAGACTGTGGCGAATGCCGGGTTTGACCCCGAGCCGGCGGTGTTTGGCATCCAGATAAGTGCGCACGCCGCCGCTGGCCGGGGCGTAGAACATAGTGATGTCGGCGATATGCACGGTGACCAACCCTCCGCTGCGTGGTTCTCCCTTGGTTGACCTTTATCAAGAATAGATGTTCGGTCGGGATTGCGCGGTAGAGCTGAAGAGCTTCAGAGCGGAAGAGCCCCTCACCCTAACCCTCTCCCGGAGGGAGAGGGTTAGGGTGAGGTGTTTGGGTTTTATGCATCGACCTG